>CALGZD010000353.1 GCA_937934635.1 uncultured Deinococcales bacterium | reverse complement strand
CCATAGCAGCAGAGCTAACTGAGTCTTGGGGATATAAAGCCAAACCATGAAACCCATATTTATATTCTGCCTACCCCGTTCTGGTTCAACCCTATTACAACGTGTCTTAACTGCCCATGATGATATTTCAAGCACAGCAGAACCTTGGGTACTCTTACCGCTTTTCTATGCTCGTAAAACAGAAGGTGTGTTTTCAGAATACAACCATGACTCATCTCGAAAAGCACTTGAGGACTTTTTAGGAACTATGCCCAATGGCAATGAAGCTTATAACAATGCCATACAAGCTTTTGCTAAAACGCTGTATGAACAAACATCTGAAGATACAACAACTTACTTTTTAGATAAGACACCTCGGTATCATTTGATTGCTGAAGACATCATTCAAACCTTTCCAGATGCAAAATTTATTTTCTTATGGCGCAACCCCTTAGCTATCATTAGTTCTCTGATTAATGCTTGGGGAAATGGCAATTGGAATCTATTCCGCTATAAAATTGACCTTTTTAGTGGCTTCGATAGTTTGTTGAAAGCACATGCGAAATTTCAAGATGTTAGTTATAGCCTTAACTATGAATCTTGGACAACAGATGAGACTCAACTCAATGGTCTTTTTGATTATTTAGAATTAGACTATGACCCTGCACTACTTAAGAATTTTAAAGATATCTCTTTTGAAGGACGCATGGGCGACCAATCTACCAAACAAGCACTTGGAGAAATTGATCTCTCTTCAGGCGTAAATTGGCAAGACACGCTCAATTCAACCTTCAGGAAAAATTGGTCTAAAAGTTATTTAACTAGACTTAACGCTGACGACTTAAACCGTATTGGCTATTCAAAAGAAGAGTTACTAACTGAACTGGCGAATCTATCAAACGACAACATTCTCCAAAGCATTCAAAGAGACTTCAAAGATAGACTTGCTCATAGCTATGGCATTAGCTACCAACTTACCGAACCAGTCATTTTAAAATCAAAACTGCAGCGAATCGTCAAACGACAAGGTACTAAACTACACGCTCACAGATAAGTCACAGATAAGTCACAGATATGAATCTAAAACATGCTCTTCGTAACATCATTGGTCAATACCCTTGGCTATATTTCAGTACTTATGGTCTTAAACCTAAGAATAAACGTTTAGGTGTAGCTGAAACTACCGAGCTGGTTATTGAAGGATTTCCACGTTCTGCAAACACCTTTGCAATAGCAGCATTCGAAAGCCACAGTGTACCTCTAGCTATGGCACATCATCTACATGTACCTGCCCAAATCATTCGTGGGGTCAAACTAGGCAAACCTTGTATAGTACTTATTCGAGAACCAAAAGCTGCGGTAGCATCTCTACTTATTCGTCAACCTGAATTAGATGCTAGACAAGCACTCTCAACTTACATTGCTTTTTATAAGCCTCTAAAAAAATTTAAAGCTGATGTAATCGTCGCAACATTCGAAGAAGTTACGACTGACTATGCAGCAGTGATAGATAAAGTAAACAAACGTTTTGGTACTGACTTCCCAACTATTGAACACACCCAAGCCTTTACCGAAAAAGTCTTTGACTACATTGAAAACCTCAAAGAGGATTTAGAACAAGGTATCGCTGAGCACCGTGTGGCAAGACCCTCCGAAGAACGTGCAAAACTCAAAGAAAATGTTATGGAACAGATTGAGCATCCAAGCAACCAAAAATATTTACAGGCAGCCCAAGAACTTCATCACTTTTTTGTAGATTAGAGATATGTCTTAATTTTTGGTATGTCCGCATTTTAGTGGATGAATAATTAGGTTTAGGATAAACGCTTTGACTATTCGATGCGAACACACCTTAGAGTTTTTCCGCTTTGCTACAAAAACATCTTAAAAGTTGAGATATCTCTTAAGTTTCGGACACACCCACTTAAATTTCCCAATGGTCAAGCACTAAACTGTAGTCATGACGCAAGACTCTCCTACAATAAGTGTAGTTAGCATTTGCTACAACGCTGGCGATAGCATTCGCCCAACAATCGAAAGTGTTATTGCTAAAGACTATGGGCGCATTGACTATGGGCACATTGACTATGTCATCATTGATGGTGCATCAACAGACAATACGCTCGATATAGTACGTGAGTACGAAGATAAGATAAAGATGCGTATCTTTTCTGAATCTGATTCAGGTATAGCAGATGCCATGAACAAAGGCATTGAAAAAGCTGAAGGTACATTCCTGATACATCTTCATGCTGGTGATGCTTTATATGATAGTAGTGTCTTGACTAAAGTAGCAGAAAGTTACAAAAGACAAGGTTGGCAGTGGGCTACAGGCGCAATTGACTATGTAGATGAAAAAGGCAATACCGTTATCAAAAATCACTTCCCATTAGCTAAAGGCTATCTACATAAACGTCTTTACCAAAGTAATCCTATCAATCACCAAGCTACCTTTATCGAAACTGCCGTTTTTAAAGAAAACGGTTTGTTTGATACAAATTACGACGTGGCAATGGACTACGAATACTGGCTCCGTGTGCATAAAAAAATTGCTGC
>CALGZD010000352.1 GCA_937934635.1 uncultured Deinococcales bacterium | reverse complement strand
GTGATTGTTAGAGAGAGTAGTATTGTTACGGAAGTCATCTGAGTATTGTCTATTTGTGTGGTTGTTTGTATGCGTAATCATGTAAATCAGAACTCCTTAAAAATGTCTTGCTGAGGTTGTAGCCTTTTATTAACGTGTATTAAAAACTGTGTACTAAACGGGTACTAATTGTGCTGGCTAATGTTGTGCTGGCTGGTGGCATTAGTAGCTGATACTTGCCTTGTCATTGAATTGTGTTTATGGATGGAATTGTGTTTATGGATCGAATTATGTTTATGAAAGCGAATAGCACTTCTAGCTGCGTTAAAGCCTGAAACTGATGTTCCTAAAGTGCCTTGACCAGGAAAGATGGTGTCTCCTGCTAAGAAGAGACCTTTGATGTCTGTACGGTGAGAAGGGGCTTGAAAATTGGCATGTTTAAGGTCTTGAGGAAAGCCACCTACAAAACCATCAGCTCTTAGGGTAAAGCGCTTAAAGGTTCGTGGACTGCCACTGAACATCACCTCAATGCCGTTACGAATATTTGGAAAAATGTTGGCTAGCTTGTCTAAGATGACTTTTTCCAGCTCACGCTTTTCCTCCGTATAATGTTCTTTTGACTCTGATGCAATTGCCATCCAAGCTTTTGCATCGACGTGGGTACTGATGGTGATAGCACGTTTGCCTTTTGGCGCACGACTTCTATCCCATGTTGGACTAATTGAAATAAGCATGTTGTGCACATCATGCCTAGAATTAGAAGCGGAATTTGAATTAGATACTGGGCTACTGATTTGTTCAAAATAGTGGACATCATCTGGTAGAGCTTGTTCATCAACACCCATGTAGAGTGTGAAGGCACCCCAGTGATAGTCTTGTGTGGCAGCGATAGCGGGTAGGCTCGAGCCCTCACTATCCTCTAAAAGCGCAGCTGTATTTGGCATTGGAATCGCACTAATGACAGTTGCCACGCTGATATCGCCACGATTAGTCTTTATACCCTCAATCTGACCATCTGCATTGCGAATAGCCTTTACCCTAGTTGAAAAGCTGACAGTTCCGCCATGATTTTCAATATAGTCGCAAAGATCATAGGCGATGCTATCTAGACCACCAATTTTGTATTGACAGCCAAAGCGGTAAATATCTAGCGCGTATGCGCCAGAGGTCAGGACACAATCGTCCGATGTGCATTGCATAGCATCTAGCAATTGTCCATCTATGAATGCTTTGAAACGTGTTGTTTCGGTATCTTGAGGAAGTAAGTGGTGTTTTTTGAGTAAGTCCGTAACCGTTGAGCGCAATAGAGGAAGCAACGTGATTAGGTTTGGGTGAAAGCCTTTGAGTGTGTCAATAACATCGTAGATATGCTTGAAAGGCATGACAGGAAAATGCTTAGATACTCTGTCCATAACCGCTGCAATAGCTTCAACATCTTTCCAAAATGCCAAGATGTTTTTGCTGTGCGTAGGAAATGCCCTTTGCAATTCTTTGTGCCATGCTGCTCTTTGGGTATATAAACTCAAGGTCTCATTTTCTAAATGAACACGAATAGCAGGATTCACATTTACAAAGTTTGGAGTAATGCCTAAATCTTCATAGATGTTTCGGTGTAAGCCTTGAGGTTCAAAGCCCATAGCAACAGTTGCACCGACAGCGAAACGATAATCTTTATGTTTGAAACTAGCAGTACACCCTCCAGGATGGACGTCTCGTTCTAAAACGATGACCCGTAAGCCAGCTTTGCTCAAGTAAGCAGCAGATGTTAGACCTGCAATGCCTGAGCCAATGACTGCAACATCATAGTCTGTATTTGCGCTTTGCTGCCAAGCCTTTGTTTCAAACTGTGGCTGTGGTGTTTCTGGTGCTGACTGACGAATTGCTTGCTCAAAGTTGAGCGTTGTGTCTAGGGTGTCTATGGTGTCTATTGAGTTTAGGCTTCTTTGCTCTCGTCTGACCATGTGTTCAACACCCCCTTCCGCACAAGTTTGTGAAAGGCATCGATGGCTTCCATAGCATTGCCATTTAGATACACGCCACCTAGCTCTTCTGCTAAAACTGGGTTTTGCTCAAAGCTATGACCACCGAAAATAAGTAGTGAACGGATGGATTTTAGAAGCTCTTTTGCTTCTATTAATTCTTCTAAAGATTCTGGAACTGAGCTAGAAATCATAACAGCCGTAGGCTTGTGTTTGTTGATGAGCATAACCATATCTTCAATCGGCAAATTTGCACCAATATAGTAAACACCGTAGCCTGCTCGTCTGAGCATGACAGCTAACATCAAGACAGCGATTTCGTGCTGTTCTTTGGGGGCACAGGTTACAAGGATCATCGTAGCGTCTCTTAAACCTGCGGTTAGTTTAAGTAAGTTGTGAAGGTGTCCACGGATATAGTTTGATGCAAAGTGCTCATTAGCAATACGGATTTTGCCTTCGTGCCAGAGTGTGCCGATGTGTACAAGGGTAGGTTGCAAAACTTCCGTGAGTACAAGTTCGACCGTGTGAAGGGCATGAGCCTCAGAAAGAATTTTATCTGCTTTGCTGTCATCGAAATTGAGCAATGCATCATTTAATTCCACTGAAAGCTGATTGAGTGGTCTAGGCTCGGCAGGCTCATCTTTGACTGCTTGTACAAGTTCGGCTGCTCTTGACGCAGGAACACCATCTGAGATGTAGCGCTTCATCTTCAAAATTGCACTGAGATCAAAGTCGCTATATAGCCTGTAACCAGATTCAGAACGCATCGGTTTTGGAAAGCCATAACGCCTCTCCCACTGCCTGAGGGTAGTAGAAGGCGTATCGGTTCTTTCTTCTATTTCGTTAACTGTGTATTTGCCTTCTTCTCTAAATGCTGACATGCAAGGTATCTTTCTTTTTTCTGGTATTGGAACTACTTGAATATTTTGGTTGCAAAGTTCGTACAAGGATTTGTACAACCTCTGTATAATTTAACAGATTGTACAACCTGTGTATAGGGATAGTAAAGTGATGTAAATTACTATTAGCTGGCAGTATACACTATATAGAAGATATTATTTTATGAAAATAGCTTTATATGGTGCTTTTTAGCGGTATTCAAATGATTTCAAGCATTGTACAAATGCCGAAAATAGGCATAAAACTGAGTTTTGTATAAGCTTGGAAAGGTATGGTTGACCTCAAAAGGGCTGAAAAATGCCTTAGGCTGTATAGCAATGCCTGATAAAATGTCTAAAGAATGTTTAAGAATGTTTCGCAAAGTAGAGAAAAACTTTTTGACTTAGCAGTGAATCGCGCGCTTAGTTATGCCAGAAAGATGGGTAAGCTAGTACATCAGAACAGTTTGCAAAAAGAAGATTTGGAAACTTGGTATTTGCAAACACGTTTTGTTTATAGGATTTCTCTTGATGAGGTGATTAGTTGCTTGAACTCACTGCCAGATATGCCAGATATGCCAGATTTGACAGATGTGCCAGATTTGACAAATTTGACAAGGTCTTATTATTGGCAGGGAGGTGTTGAGGGGGCTTGGTTTGAAGGGAAAGCACCTCAGCCTTGACTCAGCCTTGAGAGTTAATGAAGTCTAGTGCGTCTTGCCAGTTCACGGCTCGAGCCAACTCAACATACCCTTCCCAATCATCAATATCTTTGCACCACAAGCCATCGCCCAAATCAACTAAACTTGTTTGCGCTTTGTATTGTTTCAAAATGCCTTTAGCACCAACATCACCAGATGCTTGTTGAAGCTCTCTAAGCAATTCAGGTGAAAAGATAACAGGATTTAATCGCTTTCCACCTTTTGCTGCAGCAACGGCAAGACAACTATTTGGCTTATGAACATAAGCTTCTAGCAGAGTAGAAATATCTGACTCGCTTAGTAAAGGCTGGTCTGCTAGAAAGATAGCAAGACCGTTATTGTTGCTAGTAAACAACGAAATGCCTAATTTCAGAGAGGTGCTCATACCATCTTGAAAATCTGGATTCGTTATAAAGCTTAACTGTTCAGAGTTTTCTAAATTAAGACTTAAGACACTTGCTTTAACTTTTTGTGCATCACGCCCAAGGACAACAACAATTTTTCCAAAGGAACAGTTCAAAAGTTTGGAAAGTAAAAGGCTTAGTACACTGTGACCATCTTCAGTAGGCAATAGAATTTTATGATGTTCTCGCATACGAGAAGATTGTCCTGCTGCTAGTACGAGTACATCAATCATATAGTCACTATTTGAAAGGCGGCGTTAAAGATAGCGTTAAAGATAGCGTTAAAGGCGGTGTTAAAGATAGCATTCCTTAAAGACGGTCTTAAAGGACGGTCTTAAAGATAGTGTTAAAGACGGTGAAAGGCTTTAGTCAATGCACGCTTAACAATAGTAGGACAGACATGGTAGCGATAGTTTGCGCTGGTGTGCATATCACCCATGACTTCATCAAGGTCCAAATCTTGTAGGACAGCTTGCGCTGCTTCAGTGATGCGTTCTTCAGTGAGCAGTTGACCTACCAGTAGTTGTTCTACAGATGGACAATGACACGTGCTTGCAACTAAGCCACCAACAGTGACCGTTGCCGAAGTACAAACATCGTCTTTTGTTTGCAAGTTTGCTGCTGCCCCAATCATGGCGTAGCGAGAGGCAGGATTAGACAACTTTTCATAGGCAGAGCTGCTAAGTACCGTAGGTAAATCTGTGATGGGTAGGTCAATAGCAGTGATGAGCTCTAAATCATCTAGTTTAGTTTCAAACATATCTACAAAGAAGTCTTTGGCAGCATAGTTGTTGTTACCGTCAGATGATTCTGTATGAATGACCGCATCTAAAGCTAGTAAGACAGTAGGCAAGTCAGAGGCTGGGTCAGCATGAGCGATGCTGCCACCGATTGTGCCACGGTTGCGAATGGCTGGATCACCGATGAGGCTAGCTGCTTCTGCTAGTGCGGCTGGAAGTAGGGGAGATTGCTCTAATTCTCGATGCGTTGTTAATGCACCAATTTTAACGACATTTCCTGAAACACTTATACCT
Organism: uncultured Deinococcales bacterium; assembly: GCA_937934635.1. The sequence goes on along the minus strand of CALGZD010000352.1, from coordinate 882 downwards.
TTCAAGCCAGCAATCCGACCAATATCTATCAGTGCTGGTATTTCAGATAAACGCAGCTTTAGCAGTGGAATCAGGCTATGACCACCTGCTAATACTTTGGCTCCTTCATGTTCTTGTAAAAGTGAAAATGCATCACTGAGTGAGGCAGCACGGTAGTAGTCAAATTCAGCAGGATACAATTAAGATACCTCTTCCATTTGCACATCCATGTGAGGCGCAGCTTCCAAAACAGCTTTAACAATGTTTTGATAGCCAGTACAACGGCAAATATTGCCTTCTAAACCATGACGAATATCTGCTTCGTCTAAGTAAGGATTTTCTTCAACCAATTTGACTGAGGCCATAATCATGCCAGGTGTACAAAAACCGCACTGCAAACCATGCTTTTCCCAAAAGGCTGTTTGCATCGGGTGAAGTTTGCTACCTTGCGCCAAACCCTCAATGGTAGTTATTTCTAAACCATCAGCCTGAACTGCCAAAACAGTACAAGATTTAACCGCCATACCATCCATATGCACAGTACAAGCCCCACATTGACTGGTATCGCAACCAACATGGGTGCCTGTTAAACCAATGTCGTTGCGTAGGAAATCGACCAATAGTGTACGTGCTTCAACACTTTTTTCTCTTTTTTTGCCATTTACGATGATGGAAACATCCATAGTTTGAGGTCCTTTACTAGTCAATTAGCTAGTCATAATGTGTTTATATGCTTTGAACTGTTAACTTGAACTGTTAATAAGTATGCTCAGTCTAACAAATAATTCGCCTACCTAACATCTATTGCTGTTAGGCAAGCAATAGCATATGATTAGGCATTCGAGGTTCAGATTCGTTTATCTTAATGGGGAGTATTCGTCGGTATTGACTAGGCTGTATGTT
>CALGZD010000351.1 GCA_937934635.1 uncultured Deinococcales bacterium | reverse complement strand
CAATTGTCTTAGCTTTTGTGCTTTTAACCATTTTTGTCGATTCTGCTCAAGCTAAAGCTGTATTTTTATTTTTTAGCTTAATATTATTGGCAGTACCAATTTGGGTTGTGCTTGGTATCGTCAGTGTACTTCTTCTTAACCTAACACCAGCCGTACCTATTGGGCTTATTGGTGAATCACTCTTTGAAGGTTTAGATGCCTTCTCACTGATTGCAATTCCACTTTTCATTTTGACTGGAGACGTGCTTGTTCGCTCTGGTCTCTCTGACAAACTCCTTGATGTTGCTTCAGCAACAGTGGGTGGGTTAAAAGCAGGTATGGGCTCAGCTACAGTACTTGGCTGTGGTTTGTTTGCTTGTATCTCAGGCTCTGACGCCGCAGATGCTGCTGCTATCAGCCGTGTAACCTACAGCAGACTACTTGAAAAAGGTTATCCACCATCGTATGCAAGTGCACTCATTGCAGCAGGTGCATGTACTGGTATTTTGATTCCTCCATCTATTGCCTATATTGTTATTGGTTTAGTTCTAGGTATCTCTGCTTCTACACTATTTACAGCAGCGATTATTCCAGGTGTCCTGATTCTTCTAACAATTATGCTTACAAACATTGTTGTTAATAGATTTGAGAACTTTGAAAATTCAACAGGTGGTTTCAATTTCAATAATTGGCTAACTGCAATGTGGGATGGCAAATGGGCGCTAATGATTCCAGTCATCCTTTTAGGTGGTATTTACTCAGGTATCTTTACGCCAGCAGAAGCAGCAGCTGTTGCAGTACTTGTGTCAATTATTGTTGGAATGTTCCAAAAAACATTGACACTGTCTGACTTTCCTAAAATGCTTGAAAACTCTGCAAAAATCAATGGCGTAATTTTACCAATTATTGCATTCTCACTTCCTCTTGCTCAGGCACTTGCAGTACTAGGCATTCCACAAGCCTTTGTTGCGCTTATGACATCTCTCACAACAAATCCTGTACTGCTCACGCTTGTTATGATTGGCATTCTAATCATCGCAGGTTGTTTCTTAGAAACTACACCAAATATCGTGATTCTTTCACCTATCCTTTTACCACTTGCTACAGACGTGATTGGTATGGACCCTGTTCACTTTTGCATAACAATGGTTACAGCACTTGGTGTTGGTTTCATTACACCACCACTTGGACTAAACATATTTGTGGTTTCAAGTATTACCAAAGTACCTATTATGCCAATCGCAGGACGCGCTATTCCTTTTGTGATTGCCATGCTTATTACGGTTTTAATTATTGCTTTTGTTCCTTGGCTATCAATGGTATTTGTCAACTAAGCAAGATTTTTCGCAAAATAGTTTGGAGTCAGTAATTTATCTTACTGGCTCTTTTCTTTTACAAAAACATAGCTAGAGAGGTAAACTTATCTTTATGAATGCACTCGTCTACACAGGTAGTAAATCACTAGATTATCGGACAGAAAATCAACCAAGCGTCTCCACTGGAGAAGTACTTGTCAAAGTAACAGCTGCTGGTATTTGTGGCTCTGATATGCACGCTTTTTTAGGTCATGATGCACGACGAGTTCCACCACTCATTCTTGGACATGAGATTGCAGGCGTTGTCGTTGGTGGTGAGCATGATGGAAAAGCCGTAACCATCAATCCACTCGTAAATTGTCATACCTGTACATACTGCTCAGAAGGTCGTTCAAACATCTGCCCAAACCGCACTATGCTTGGCATGAATAGGGCAGGTGGTTTTGCAGAATACGTAACAGCGCCTGCTACCAATCTCATTTTTGTCGGTGATTTAGAAGCTGAAAAAGTAGCCCTTACTGAGCCTGCTGCGAATGTAATCCATGCGCTTAGACTGGTTCAGAGAGTCTTGTGGCGACCTTTAGCTGAAGCCAAAACACTAGTCATTGGTGGTGGTGCAATTGGTATGCTTTCTGTACTCTTTTTAAGAGCCTATGGCGTCACTAACATAACCTTAAGTGAAACAAGCAGCCTACGTCGTAGTAACTATGAATCTATGGACGGCATAGATTTACACAATCCCTTAGATGGCAAAGTTACTGAAAACGACTTTGATTTAGTCATGGATGTTGTTGGGATTGAACCAACACGTACAGCTGCAATCGAAGCCGTTAAACCTGGCGGTGTCATTATGCATATTGGTCTTGGCAACGGTAGTGGGCAGATAGATGCTCGCAAGCTTACACTGGGTGAAATCAGCTTTCTTGGTAGTTATTGTTACACCATGTCAGATATGCATGAAGCAGTTAAGGCGCTGGGAAATGGTAGCTTAGGACCTCTAGACTGGCTACTAAATATGTCCCTGTCTGAAGGACAAGCGGCTTTTGATGCCTTGCTTGCAGGTGAGATTGCCTCACCAAAGATAATTCTCATTCCATAAATAAGTATTCACAATCTTGTTCTACTTTGCAGTCTCCCCCATCAACTTATGAAAATATTCAACTATTCTTTTATTGTTTTACCCAGTCTCATGTTCAGTCTCATGTTCAGTCTTATGGCATTTGGCAGTGCTCAAACAGACACTCACAGCAGGTCTATTCAAACGCTTTTAGAAACTCGACTCAACACAATCCCACTGCCTAATCCTAGTACTTACTACGGTCAAAATGATGCTTTTGCAAGATCTATTATAGACAACTACTGCGAAGAAGCAGCACGTAATGACTTGTATTTGGGTAGAGAGGGTTGGATATTTACAAGGAACACCTTAGTCGATTTTGGTCGTGAAGAACTCAAATGGAATGACTTAGACCCTACTGAAAATTACGAGGAGATTGTTTACTGGCTCGAGCAATACCTCCAAGCCCTCACCACAGTTGGCTTCGAAGAACAAATCATGATGGTAATACCATCAAAAACACTCGTTGGCGAAAACTATCTAACGCCTGAACTAAAAGAACTTCGTTCTGAACTAAACACAGAAGCAGACCACTATACTATGCGTCAAGCCTATATTGATGCAGGTTTTAAACACGTACCAGACTTGCTAAACATCTCAAGACAAGCAGTCAAAGCTAGCGAGGGTACTCCCCCGTTTCCTCACTATCCGACTGACCATCATTTTACTTCTTACAGTGCATGGCTTTGGTCTGGGGCTGCTGCACAAGCAATTATGTCATCAAACAGCTATGCAGATTTAGAAAAATTTCCAGTTGAGATAAAACTTAAAGAAGAAAAGCGCGAAGAACTCGGTTGGGAACACATGAAAGTCGTAGCCGAAATATGCGAAACAGACTACCCTGCTGTATACATGCCTTATTACTATTTAGAGAGTAACTTAGCACCAACACTACTGAGTGAGAAGATTGATGATGTTGTTGTCGTTGGTAACAGTAATATCGGTTACCAGTTCAACCGTGCTGGTAGCTATGGTGAAACAGGCACACCTGGCACAGGCACTGCTGATTTCCTAGCACATATAACCCATCTCAATGTTCTTAAATATGGTCTTTACTCTCAAGCAAATGCTGCAATTGAGGCTTATCTCCGTACTGACTTTAGGCAAAAAACAGCGCCAAACTATCTAGTACAGTATTTAGAGTCTCACGCCTTCCCTTATCCTGAGTACCACTTTAGATCTTTAGCAGCACTGACCTATGGAAAATGTCAGGACCCTGTATTTCAAACTATTGCACCTCGCAAAGGTCGAATAAATGTTGATATGTCTGAAGCTAATTTAGAGCAGGATTCTGGCAGATACTATTTGTGGCTCGAGCTCGATACACCCGCTGAAAAACACAGCACTTGGGTTCTGCGTGAAATATATAGTAATGACTTTAAAAAGACGATTGGCTTTTTAACCGATGACCGCTTTATGGAATATCCAACAACCTTCGGCATACAACTACTGCCTGAACAAGGCAATCTTGCGGAAATCGAAATTCGCCCCGAAACAGGTTGGAAAGGTAAAAACATTGAGGTCAGTATTTGTAGCATTGACAAAGTTACCAACACCTACTAAACCCAAGTTACCCAATAACAAGAAAAAGGAGAGCATAATGTTATGCTCTCCTAAATTAATATCCTTAAAAACTAGAACTAATACCTACTGTTATCTATGGTATCTACCTACTGTGTTATCAATGTACAATCATCAAAGTTTGCAGCATCCTCACTGTATAAGGTTACAGCAACTACAGCAGCACCCGCAGGAGCAGTCAAGCTCACTTGTGAAGCTGCGTAGCTAGTGCTTACAACTTCGGTTTCTTGCTTAGCTAGTACACTAGAGTAATCTGCGTTATGAATAGTCATGCCAATTGAGGTATAGAGATCTGTACCGACAGTTTTAGCTTGACAGGCAAGTACTAA
>CALGZD010000350.1 GCA_937934635.1 uncultured Deinococcales bacterium | reverse complement strand
ACACTTGGCGACATCATCGCAAAACTGAACCAAATGCATATTCCCATAAATCCACGCTGTAGCTACAACATTGGTCAAATTAGTGGTGGTACGAGTATCAATGCCATTGCAGAAAATGCTGAATTCAATCTTGACTTACGTAGTGTAGCTAGCACTGCATTAGACACACTTGAAAAACAAGCATTAGACATTATCAATCAAGTTGCCAAAAACCATAACGCAACGCTTGATATTAAAAAAATAGGCGATAGACCTGTAGGTGTAGTTGATAATCTTGCCTTAGTCAATGCTTCAAAAGCAGCACTTAAAGGTTTAGTGCCAAAAGTAGAGCTTATGGCGAGCAGTACCGATGCGAACGCTGCACTTGCACAAGGCATTCCTGCTGTTTGTTTTGGAGTTTACTATGGGGGAGATGCACATAGGCTAAGTGAGTGGATGGATCCAAAAAGTCTAGAGGTTGGGTTTAAAGCACTTAATCGATTGATAGAAAACGTCAGTAAACTCTAAGTTAGTGCTATTTCATCAAAACCCTCAATTATAGGGTATAGTATACACATTAATATCGCACTTTAAAATATAAATTCTAAAGGTTGAAATCATATTTTTCATAAGGGATGAGCCATGTATGTAATAAAGATATCCACTATTCTTATACTAGTCATAACTTTATTGAGTAGTTGCGGCAATCCAAAACCCACAACCCCAGATCCAACTTCACCTGAACCACCTATAATTATAGAAACACCTACTGAGCCAACGCTTCCCATACCAGAACTTAAAGTTATCCAAACACTTTCTGGACATGAAAGCAACCTTGGAAAGATATGGTCCGTATCTTCACAAGGTATTCTTACTCAACAAAAAAACTCATACGTACATTTAATCAATGCCTACACTGGCGAACGAATCAAAACAATTGTTTTAGATGGTCGTCAAGACGTAATTATTAGTCCTAACGGCAACCTAATAGTGGATAACAATACTTTAGGTGGTTCTTCCATTTGGGATATTAATAGCCAGCAACTCTTGTACACACTAGAAGAGAAGGTCTCTGGTTTTAGTGAAGATGGAAAATACTTATACGGTCAAGAATCCATATTTCACACTCAAAGTGGTAAGCTTTTCTTTGAAAGAAATAAATATCTAACTAACTATAGTCAAAACTCCCATAATTCAATTCGTGGTCCTATCTTTAGCCCTGACCACAGCATTTTTGCTATTATTTCATGGGTGCAAGAAAAGAGTATAATAGAAATCCGCCAAACAAGTGATGATAAGTTACTTCAAACCATCCCAGATTCTTCAATAAAGAATTGGGAGCTAGAAAATATTACCTTTAATGCCTCTAATTCGAATCTACTTATATTTCAACATGTAGCTCAGTATTCAGAAAAACCAACTGCAAATGTAAAACTGTGGCGTGTTAGTGATGGGAAGTTACTAAACTCATTCACAAAACAATACAACTATAGTGGGGACGATGGTTTTTACGTTGCCACAGATCCTATAAAAAACACTTTTGCGATGCAATCAAAAGATAGTGTCCAGATTGCAGATTTAAACATGGGTAAACTGCTACACACTTTTCCAATACCTGACGGTAGTATTAGCTCTCATCGATCAAACATGGTTTTCAGCCCTGATGGAAAAACAGTATTCACTGAAACTGGTGATCTTGTATTTAGCGTACCAAAGTGGGAAGTCCGAAATGTCAACGATGGTCAATTACGCTATTCCTTAAACACAAATTTTGACTCTATAACCTTTAGCTCTGATGGAACTATGTTTCACATAAACATAGGAAATGAAAATTCGATATATCAACTTAGTGATGGAAAAATGCTTAAAAGAGTTACTATAGATAAATTTTACCGATATGCTAATTCCTATGACAATCCTTATGGATTAGTATTTATGCCTGATAACAAAACTATTCTAGCAGCCACCTTAAAAAGTACAATTGCAGATCAAAAATACGACGATATGTTTAGGTTATTCCAAATAAGTGATGGTGCTGAACTTGCAAGTTATACATCTGGCACAAGCGACCATGCAACCTTTACATTAAACAAAGATAGTACCCTTCTAGCATCAAGTCACGATGGTTTGGGACCAGTAAACATATGGAATTTCTCAGAAGGAAAGCTATTAACCAAAATCATAAATCAAGTCCCTACTACTATAAGTTCAATGTACTTCAACCCAGACAATACATCCATCGCTACAATTAGAACTGATAGTTTCTCTAATCCAATAAGACAATGGGTGGATTTTTGGAATCTTGAAACTGGTCAATGGCTTTATGAAATTACAGATACTTCAGGAAAGTATGGCTTCAGCTCTGATGGAACAAGATTTAGTATGGGCTCGAGTCAATGGGATACAGAAACAAAACAAAGAATAACTTACCCTTTAGCAACATATAGTCCCCTTAGTTACACTGCCTATAATTCGGATAATTCCATCTTAATTACTAGTGGGCAAAAGCATTATCAATCTGATGATAGTACTGTCGACTTATGGAATACTTCTGATGGTCAAAATCTTAAGTCTTTTTTAGATACAGAAGGTCGGGTAAGTCATGACGGTAAGCTGCTACTTCTACGAGATGGCACAACAAATCAAAGTGAACTTTGGAATCTCGATTTACTTCAAAAAGTACATACACTAAACACAAATTCTGCATTTACAGCTGTCCGTTGGTCTGACAGCATAAACTTCAGTTCAGATAATCAAAGAGTTGCTTTTATAATTTCAAATACAGAAGTCCAAATTTGGAACACTGAAAGTGGTCTATTAGAGCAAACCGTTACTGTAAACAACGGCTTTATCACAAGAACCGACTTAAGTCCAAATGGGGAATTTATTTCTATATCAAATCAATTTCCAATAGATGCAGATAGTTATAATTATAGAGAAGAAATTAGCTTATGGCGTGTTAGTGATGGGGTTTTAGTAAAGCAGTTTAAGAACCTTGTTAATGCCCCTGAGCCATACTCTCTAGCCTTTAGCTCAGATGGCACTAAGCTTATTATTGGTTTAGGACATGTTGATTATGGAAACACAATTACAGTTTATGGAACACCTAATAACGATCCAATTTTTATAAATCAAAACACTAACTAGCTTTTATTAAGCTGAAGCAAATCCCACAAATTCCCATACAAATCTTCAAAAACAGCAACCATCCCATACGGTTGCTGTTTTGCTTCTCGAACAAACTTTACACCTTTATCAACCATGTCGTTATAATCTCGCCAAAAGTCATCAGTATTTAAAAACAAAAAGACTCGACCACCTGTTTGATTACCTATTGCTGCCTCTTGTTCAGGTGTAGAGGCTTTGGCAAGCAATAGCGTTAAGCCTTCTGAGTTCGGAGAAGCAGAATTTGGAGGCGCAACCACTACCCAGCGCTTATCTTGCTCAGGCTGGTAAGTATCTTCAACAAGTCGAAAGTTTAATGTGTTGGTGTAGAAATCAATTGCTTCGTCGTAATCTCTAACGACTAAAGCAACATGAACAATGGATTGTTTCATGATCGTTCAGTTTAAAAACTAGACAAGCTGCTTTTCACGCTTTACGAGTTGTACGCAGATGCCCCAAGGGTCACGTAAAAACTGTAGCTCTGTACCAGGGAAGGTTGTATTGTTGAGTTCACCTTCGATAGTTGCACCTGCTGCTGCTAATTCTTCTCGTTTTGCAAGGATGTCTTTAGCTGTATAGGCAATGTGTAGCGTCAATGCAGGAATGGCACTATAATCCGGCATTTCAGCATTTGCATTTGAGTAAATTTCAATCATGCTACCAGAATCATCTGCAAGGAAATGAATAAACGGTGCTTTATCCATACTACTGACTATTTTCATGCCTAGATTTTCTGCATACCACTTAGCCATAGCAGTAGCATCAGGAACGTTAAAAGCAATATGTTCAAGATTCATTCAAACCCTCTTTCTATTTACAGTTTTTTTTAGGGATAAGGCAAAAAAATAGACGCTTTCCTCAAGCGCCGAATATTTTTAAATAATACAACGATATGCAATATTCGTCAAGGGTATACACCGTTATTTATGCTATTTAGAAAAATGCACCTCAACTGAATCGAACTGAATCTCTTAGCCACCAAATTCATGGTGTATTTGCTGTTAGATTACCTAGGGGATGCATCCTTAGTGTAGATGTAAGTACTTACAACATTATCTACATCACTGTTTTGAAATTACACCTACACTTAAGGCGTGGGAGAGAGAAGCGTGCTATGTGTCCGATGCTTATAGGGACTACACCATAACAATGTCATTACTACCTTATCTATATTAGTGCTAGGTATTGTCTTGCAGTTCCTAAGCCTTTCTACTATACAAAGCTTTTCAGGAGTTTATACTGAGGTCTTATTTATCAAACTGCAACAGTTTCATCAAACCACGTACGGAATGCCACTAAACCATTGGCATACATTTTCTTACGTCGCTCAGCTCGTCCTACGCCTCGTTCTTTTTTAACATTTGGTACAAGACCCCAATTTGCATTCATTGGTTGAAAGTTGTCACTATTAGCAGTAGCTAAAAAGCGCACTAAGCCACCAAGCATACTTTCTTCTGGTGGATAGAACCCTTCTTGTCCTAATAACTTCCTAGCAGCATTTGTTCCAGCTAACCAGCCAGTGGCTGAAGATTCCAAGTAACCTTCTGTACCTGCAAGCACACCTGCAATGAATAACTCTGGATGTTCACGTAGTGAAAGGTCAGGGTTCATCAGTTTAGGTGCGTTGAGGTAGGTATTGCGGTGCATGACACCATAACGGATGATTTCTGCATTTGCTAAACCAGGAATTGTTTGGATAACCGTTTTTTGATCACCCCACTTTAGTCCAGTTTGAAAACCAACCAAACTCCACATTTGTCCTCGTACATCTTCTTGTCTAAGTTGGGCAACTGCATAGTACGATTGTTCTGTTTCTGGGTGACGTAAACCCACAGGTTTAAGCGGTCCAAAACGTGGCGTGTCATAGCCTCGACGTGCAATCTCTTCGATAGGCATACAGCCTTCAAAGAACTCCATCTTTTCCCAGTCGTGTGGCAAATGCTTTCTAGCTTGAGCTAAAGCTTCGTACCATGCATCGTACTGCTCTTTTGTAAATGGCAAGTTTAGGTAGTCAGCTCCTTGCTCATAACGACCTTTTCGGTAAGCAATGTTCATATCTATCGAGTCAACATCGATAACAGGTGCAGCAGCATCGTAAAAACCAAGAAATTCCTCGCCTAACCGTGACTGTATCGATGCTGCTAATGACTCAGAAGTAAGTGGTCCAGAAGCAATGACTGTTACGCCATCAGGCAAGCTTTCTAGTTCTTGACGGTGTACGGTAATGTTTTCATGGTTACTTACAGTCTCCGTGACTAATTTGCCAAACATTTCTCGGTCAACGGCAAGCGCACCACCAGCAGGAACTCTAGCGGTATGTGCTGAAGTCATCACTATACTGGCAGCATGAAGCATCTCAGCTTGTAATAAACCTTTTGCATTTGTTTCAGCTTGTCCACCTAGCGAATTCGAACAAACCAGTTCTGCAAACTGATCTGTGTGGTGTGCTGGTGTCATTTTGACAGGGCGCATTTCGTATAGGTCTACATGGCAACCTAGATTCGCAGCAGCTAGTGCTGCTTCACTGCCTGCCATACCTGCACCGATAACTGTGAGTCGTTTGGTCATATGTGTTTAGTCTAAAACAAGTTATACGTGATATTCGGTACTTATAGCGGTTGCAAAAAAGATTCCAGCAGCGAGAAACACTTTCGTATTGCCGTTTAAGGCATAGTAAAGCCGTTTATAGTAAAGTCAACATGAACATCAAAACAGAATCGGTCGTGCTGGCATTAATAATGCAAATGCCATTAATAACGTGTCCGAAAAGATATTAGCGTTTCAACGTAACATCTTTAGACTTTACAGCGGATTTAAGCGGTATTGGTATTACCCTAGTATCTCGCAATCCCACATCTAACTTTTCTGATGCGCTTCAACCATATCTGCCATACTATTAAACTGGAAATCATAGCTTGGCATATCACCAGGGTTCATGGTTGCGCCAAAGCCCTCTTTGTTGTGCCTTCTGTAAATCCAGCAGTTTGCTAAACCATGACGGTTTGCTGGTTGATGGTCGTGAAACATGCTTTCAGCCGTATGGAGAATGTCCTTTTTTGTGTAGCCAAGCCTGTTTAGGTTAGTGAGCATGTACTCAAAATTTGCATCAGCAGGTTTATAGCTTCCAACATCTTGTGCTGTATAAATAGCATCAAAGTTAACCTTTAGCTTAGCGTTGCTTGCTGCAAAGCTTGTTTGATCTACATTAGAAAGAATCACAAGCTTATAGTGCTCTTTTAAGTAAGCTAGTGCGTCGGCTGAGTCAGGAAAAGCTGGCCAGTTTTTGACACTTTGACCGTAGGTCAGGCATTCATCCCACGATACTGGAATCTGCCATGCTTCAGCTAAACGCTTATAGACAATCGT
>CALGZD010000349.1 GCA_937934635.1 uncultured Deinococcales bacterium | reverse complement strand
GCTCTTGGACTCCAGCGTTGGCTGAGTGTCTCAAGAATGTCGTGGTCGGTAGGAGTGTGTTTGTTCATATATGTAGTCTATGCTCTTTGCTTTGTGACATTAAAGCATCAACTAAAAAATAGATAGCTTATTCACAGCGTTCCCACGAAATAACTGTACACACTGAGTGGCTTTATTCGTACTCGTTACGAAGCTCGCCGATTAACTGCTTTTAAATTCTGATTAACTGCGCTCGCAGTTAATCAGAATTTCTTTAGCTAACTAAATCAACTATAAAAAAAGACGGTCGTTTGACCGTCTAGAGTTTATTTTTTGATTTACTACTAGTCAGTAGGGCTTGAGATACCAAATTGGTATCACCAACTAGCAAAAAACTTATTTTACAGACTCTTTAAGTGCTTTACCTGCTTTAAAAGCAGGGTATTTACTTGCAGGAATCGTAATCTTTTCAGTTGTACCAGGGCGTACACCTTGACGTTCTTGACGTTGACGTACTTCAAAAGTACCAAAACCAGTTAATTGGATCTTGTTACCTTTAGCTAAGCTTGCAGTAATTGCATCAATTGCACCATCAACAGCGGTCTTAACGTCTTTTTTCTTAAGCCCCGTATTATCGGTAACCATATCAACTAGTTCTGCTTTGGATATTGTTTCTGCCATGAAATTAACTCCTTCTCCATTCGTTATTTTTGACAGTGATTAAGACACAGTTTGAATGCGTTTTCTACTAAAAAATCCTTGAATTATAGTAACACTTTCATCAACTTTATAGGGTTCACACTTGTATGACGAAACGCTTGTTCGTGACCGTTTAGTATGTAGCTCTTAATCTTCAGGAGTTTATCATGCTCAAAGCTCAAGAAACAAGTCGTGTAGGGCTTTTCTCAAGTTTTTGAAACGAAATTAATGCTAAATAATGATTCAAAAAGCAAAAACTAAGCAAAATAATGCCTCGTCTGAAAGCATAGGCTACTTATGTATTTGCTTGATTTTCATCAGGTGAATGTGCATCTACTAGGGCATGAATCCGCTGCATAGTCTCATCAGTGAGTTCCTGCATTGCCTCTTTTGATTTATCTTTTGCTTCAAGAATCTCGCCAAAAGAAACCGTGTAAGCCTTGCCGTGTCTGCGGATGGCAGCAGGTAAGATAGGCACTCCCCCTCGTTGGGCAATAAAAGCTGCGCCGTTCATGGCTTCTGCATCACCAGCATTGCGGGTTCCTTGTATGAAGATGCCAACTGCCATACCACTTTTTACCCGTCTTAGCGCCTCACGCATTGCGCTCATATCTGCTCGACTACGGTCAATCGGGAAAGCATAAAGGACATTAATAAAAAATCCAAATAGTCGACTTTCAAATAATTCTTTTTTAGCCATGTAACTAATGACTCTTGGTAGGCAAACACCAAGAATCGGTGGGTCAGCACTTGAAATATGATTAGCTGCTATAACCAAACCACCTGTACGTGGAATATTGTCCAGACCTTCAACTTTCAAACCCCAAAATAGTCTTGCAAAATTGAGAATAGAGAATTTTACGACGTAGTAAAACCAGTCTTTAAATCGAAACAATTGTGTAAGTCTAGCTTCCATAAGCTTACAATCATACAGCAACTGCAAAAAAGATTCCAGCAGCTAGAGAAGTCATCTATCAGATACAATGAGAAAGTCACGTTCCAAAAATAAAATCTGCAATAAAGATACGAGGTCAAAGCCTCAAAGAAAGGAACGTGACGTAAAGAAGTATAGCAATGAATTAGCAGTAGGACTAGATGTAAATGATAATGCGGGATTTATTAATAAAAATGCCCATACTTGAAATAGTAATCAATTTATGCACAAATTTATGCACCATAAGGAACCCAAATTGTTTTTACCTGACTTGCTCGGCGTAGATACTCTTTTCCTTCGCCCTGTTCTTGATTGAACCAATCTATAGTCTTGTGGCTTGTCCATGTTTGTTTTAAGTTTCCAATGGAGGCAGCCTCTACCAACTTACACCCATCACGTGAACCTCTATACCAAACTGCATTGACGTCATCGTGTTCTGCTAAGGTTTTGGCTAGACTATCTTTATTACCTGTGATGATGTTAATGACACCATTTGGCACATCAGAGGTATCAAGAACTTGGTACAAATCTGTTGCACTTAGTGGATAAGTTTCAGAGGGTACAACTACGACTGCATTGCCCATGGTAATTGCAGGAATCACTAGTGAGATAAACCCAAGTAAAGGCGCTTCGTGTGGGCACAGGATACCCATGACGCCAAGGGCTTCTGGCATGGCTAAGGTGACGTTACGAACAGGAGTTTGTTTTACCTGACCGTCATATTTATCTGCTTGGGCAGCATAGTAGAAAATACGTTCTATAGATAGGTTGACTTCCTCTATGGCTGATGACGCACTTTGCCCAGTTTGGGCGATTAGGCGCTCCTCAAACTCCAAGGCTCGAGCCGCTAAATTTTCTGCCAAAAAGTAAAGCACTTGTGCTCTATTATGCGCTGTCGCTTTTGCCCAACCACTTGCCTTATGCGCTGCTTCAACAGCATTACGAATATCTTTACGATTACCATCACCAACTAGAGCAATAGCCTCACCGTTTGCTCCGATGACTTCATTGCTATAGCCAGAGTCAGGACGCTTTTGTGCACCACCTATATAAAACTTTGGTGTTCTATCTATTGCTGGAAAAGCTAGTTCTGGAAAGTTTGAGGACGAATTAGTATCTGATACAGCTTTGACTTTTGAGCCAGCTTTAGACCTAGCTTTAGCTGTCTTTTGCCAAGTTGGCACAAGATACTCAAGCAATCCTTCTCGCCCACCTTCACGACCAAAACCACTCTCTCTATAGCCACCAAATCCAGCAGCAGCATCAAATTGGTTGGTGCTGTTTATCCAAATCACCCCTGCTTTAACTTGCGGGGCAATGTCAAGTGCAAGGTTGATGTTTTCAGTCCAGATGCTCGCAGCCAGACCGTAGCGTGTATTGTTAGCAAGCTTGACCGCTTCGCTTGGCGTACGAAAGCTCATGCTGGCGATAACTGGA
>CALGZD010000348.1 GCA_937934635.1 uncultured Deinococcales bacterium | reverse complement strand
CCAATGGCAAACTTACGAATGAGTTCGATTGCACTTGCCCACTTGTTACAAACCAATTGTGAGGTAGAAACAATTTTTCATTTTACCTGTCGTGACCGCAATGTAATTGCACTACAAGCAGATTTACTTGGGGCAGCAGGTTTGGGTGCAAACAATGTACTTATGCTTACAGGTGATCCACCAAGCAGAGGTGACCATCCAGAAGCCCAAGGTGTTTTTGAAGTAGATGTTGTCGAGCTTATCTCTATGGCACGTAATTTGAATCAAGGCAAGTCTTTAGGAAAAGATTTAGAAGACAAAACAAACTTCACTGTTGTTGCTGCTGCAAATCCAACAGCTAAAGATTTAGTTGTTGAAAAGAGCAAGATATATGCCAAGTTAGAAGCAGGTACGAATCTTTTTCAAACACAGCCTGTATTTAGTGTAGAAGATGTTGAGCGGTTTCAAGATAGCTTTGACAATGACTTACCTGCACCTTTTCTTTATGGCATTTTGCCACTGCGTAGTGCAAAAATGGCGCGCAATATGGCGAAGTGGTGCAATGTTCCAGATAGTTTAGTAGATAATTTAGAAGCAGATGGTAAACAAGCAGGTATCAACCATGCAAAAACCCTTATTCAAGATTTAAAAGATTTAGGTGTAGCAGGTGTTCACCTATATCCACTCGGTCACACAGAAGATGTTCCTGAAATTATAGATAGTCTTAGTGATGAAAGTGCAGTAATCCAAGATACTGGAATGACTAGTAAATTTAGTCACCTAAACAGTACTAACCTGAACAGTGTCAGTAATATCTATGAACAAATGTTTGCACCTCAATAGATAAGTTTTCATCATAGAGTTAGCTATAGAGAGGACCTAAGACAGGTTCTCTCTTTTTTGTGAGGGTTTTTTTGTTAGCTGAACGTAAAAGAGGTGTTAGCTAAACATTTCTGAATAGGCTTTGTTGTGAGTAGTCCATTAAGTTCTATTTAGGGAATTGCTAGTACTTTCGCTAACGAAAATCCTCTAGTATATTTTTTGTAAGCGTTAAGTGACGAACTTAGAACTTACAGGGCAGCGAGGGCAGCAACTTCTTTTTCAAAAATTCAAGCAGTTTTAGAGATTTTGCTATTTAAGCTATTAAGTACTTTCAGTCTTTTGGTTGAGATGTCTAACTACCTTTATTCAGTTTTTATTCAGCATAACGGCTTGAGTAAAAACAAAAAGCGAACGCTACATATTTGGGGTATGTAGAGTGCAATTGTTCAAAAGGTATTGAAGATATTAAAGGTATAGAAGATATTAATTGGCTAGACTCTAGAAGTAGAGTTAAAGAACAGGGTTAAAGAGTATAGTTAAATCTATATTTTCTTTTGTCTAAAACCAGTTCTATTCAAGATATAGCCAAGCAATCAAAACTTAGGGGAATGTAAGCAAATTCAGTACTAAAACATTTAGTACAAGAACCTTGGAGGAGGTTTATTATGAAGAAGGTTATTTTAGGAGCTATTCTTAGTTTTGCAATTGTTGGTTGTGGTACAACACCTGTTATCAATACAGATGTAACACCAGATATTCAAACTTCGGATATTCATAGTATTGTTGCTTCAAAAGCACTTACACCTTTAGCAACATACAATAGCAATCTACTGACTAATGGCGGTTTTGAAGATGATTTGAATGGCTGGGCAGGTTGTGATACTGGTGTAATCAGCAACTCAAGTGATTCACACTCAGGTCATAATGCAGCTACAGTTGCGAATAACTGTTTCTTTCAGTCTGTGAATGTAGAACCAGGAAAACAATACACCCTTTCTTGCTATATTAAAGAAACACAAGACAGTGGTTGGACAGGTATGGGCTTTAACTTTACAGACATCAATTGGAATATTATTGGTTCAGAAGTTTCTGTAGAAGCTGACGCTGTTGATTACAAGATTTCAAACATCTCTCGTGAAGCACCAGCACATGCAACTTACGCAACTATGTGGGTTTTCAGCAGTGGTATGGCAAATGTTGATACTTGCGAAATCGTTGAGGGTGGTCTAACAACACCAATGCCAGTTGAGCCAGACATGCCAGAAGACGAAATGCCAGCTGAAGAAATGCCAGTTACTGAGCTAACACCTGAAGCACCAGCACACGTAGAGCCAGAAATGCCAGCAGATGAGATGCCAGTAGAAACAGATGCACCTGTCTTAGGTACTTCTATTACGGACGTAGCAATCGAAACAGGTTTAACAAAGCTTGTAGCTGCGCTGAAAGCAACAGGTCTAGATTCAGTGCTTGCTCAAGACAAAGAGGGTCCATTCACAGTATTTGCTCCAACTGATGAAGCTTTCGACTCAATCTTAGCGACTTTAGGCATTACATTTGAAGAACTTGCAGCAGATGCTGAGTTACTTAAGCAAATCTTGCTTTACCACGTCATTTTAGACGAACTAAGCCTAGAAATATTGGAAGAAGCACAAGCTGAGCATGATACACGTGTTGAAACTATGTCATTCCTTGAAGATATTGACTTTGGTATTTTTGATGGCATTCTTTACCTAGATGATCTATCAGGTAGAACAATCACAGGTCTAACTACAGACGTAGGTGCAAGCAACGGTATCGTCCATGTAATTGACACAGTTCTTCTACCACCTTCAATTCAAGAGGCACAAGCTAAGTCGAACTAAATGAATATTAAAAAGTAAAATAGAAAAGAGGTGTTGTTGAAAAACAGCACCTCTTTTTTTATGTTGTGTTTTGTTAGACGAAGCTATCGTCAGTTCACTTTATCGCTTTGCTCGCTCTCTGCGTAAAAAGCGTCCACTACCAGCATCAGCTAAAAATTCACCGTCATCTACAATCAGGTGTCCTCGTCGAAAGGTTTTCACAGGTAAACCACGAATACGTTTACCTTCATAGGCATTGTAGTCAACATTCATGTGGTGTGTTTTTGCACTGACTGTTTTTGTAGCTTTGCTATCCCACAGCACAATATCTGCATCTGAGCCAACGGTAATCGTGCCTTTACGAGGGTAGAGTCCAAAGAGTTTTGCAGGGTTAGTGCAGTTGAGCTCAACCCATTTGTTCATGCTGATTTTGTCTTTGCGAACACCTCGGTCATAGATCATATACATACGGTCTTCTATGCCGGGCATACCGTTTGGAATTTTAGAAAAATCACCTTTGCCTAAGTCTTTTTGACCTTTGTAGTTAAACGAGCAGTGGTCAGACGAAATGACCGAAAGTGTGCCATCTGTTACAGCATTCCAGAGAGCTTCTTGATCGTGTCTGCTACGAACAGGGGGACTACAAACATATTTTGCACCTTCAAAGCCTTGACGCTCTAAGTCTGTTTGTAAAGTCATAAAATAATGAGTACAGGTTTCACCATGAACATTTAAGCCTTGTTTTTTGCCAAGTCGTAGTTGTTCAACAGCCGATTCACAAGTCATGTGAGCAACGTAAAGTGGGGCATTTGCTAGACCTGACATGGCGATGGCTCTACCTGTTGCTTCTGATTCGCATAAGTGTGGTCGGGTGCGACCGTGCCATGCTGGACTTGTGTTGTTTGCTTCTAAAGCTTCTTTTACAAGCGTATCAATCACATCACCATTTTCAGCATGAACCATGGTCAAGATGCCACTTTTACCTGCAATACGCATAGCTTGAAAAAGGGTGTCGTCATCAACTTGCGAGACACCTTTGTGAGCCATAAAAAGTTTAATAGAAGTTACACCCATAGAGGGTAACTTTGGTAGTTCTTGTATTGTCTCATCATTGAGGTCAGTGATTGCCATATGAAAGCCGTAATCTATACAAGCTTTGTCATCGGCTTTGTTATGCCACGTTTCTATACTTTTAGCAAAGCTTTCACCTTTACCTTGAATACAACAATCAATATGTGTGGTTGTGCCGCCGAATGCTGCTGCTTTATGACCTGTATAGAAATCGTCGCTTGGAATAGTGCTACCAAATGGCATAGCCAAGTGCGTATGAACATCTATACCACCTGGGATAAGATAATTCCCTCGTGCATCTACAATCTTGTCTGCTTTGCGATCGAGCGAACTACCAATTTTACTGATGCGCTCTCCTTCGATGAGGACATCTGCTTTGTAGGTCTCACCTGAGTTAACAATTGTACCGTTTTTAATGAGTGTTGAAGCCATAGAGTATCCTCCTTTAGATAGCCTACCTCTGAGTTATCTTTCTAGTTATAGTTCTATATCAACTTTTTGTAACACATTATTTGTAGTTTGTGTAAACGTAAGCAACATATATGCCTGATATAAAATATCTATGTCTATTTTTTTAAAATACACTTTTTGCATCTCCAAATATGCTAGCCATGCTGTTTAGTGCTGCACTGTTAGTATAGAAAAACTAAATTCGCTGACTCCATTTGTTTGAACAAATGTTTGAACAAAGTTTTGGATTTGATATATTGGTTTTACTACTATAACGACATAGATGCATAACAGGTTTTTAGCAATCTATGTCTTCTATAAAATTAATATTAAAAGCTCGAATTAGCCCCTCTTTAACTAAATCTTGCCATAATTTACAGCCCAAACTCTCTGTAGGGGTGTTAGAGCATTTTTTCGCAATCAATTAGGGTACCTAAGCACTGTAATTAAACATTGTAATTAAACATGTAACCTGTCTTGTCTAAAGTACAGAGAATAAGTACTGTGTATCGAAAGTGTACCGAAACTGTGTATCAAAAATAGCTAGCAACTATCTGTAGAGCTATCCAGACATAATCGACACGCTAGGATTGCGAAATAACAACTTGAAATTTATATAGATGCCAAAAATGACATTTTATAGTGGTGATAACCCAAAAACTTATGACTTTTATTATAGCCTGATTTATACCACAAGGTCAACGCTTTCATAAAATGACAATATAATTTAAGCTCCGAAATATAAAGTTTAACAATTTACTATATTTTTAGAACCTATCATAATTGACTTATTTTTAATTTGCGTTTTACTGTATCAGCGTTTCCACGAAATAACTGTACACACTGAGTGGCTTTATTCTCACTCGTTACGAAGCTCGCCGATTAACTGCGACAGCAGAGCTAATCGTGGAATTGCTTGTATGTTGCTAACTTTTGGCAGTTGTTAGATTTCAAAGAACTATTACGTCATAAGAAATATGTGGAGAAACTCTGTTGTGGCAAACTCTGTTGTGGCAAACTCTGTTATGACAAGCTCTGTTATGACAAGCAAAGTAAACATTTCGAAATAGTTAGCATAATATTATCGCCTAAATACGGAGCGTGGCATAAAACTTTAGGTTTTGAAGATAAATACTTTTCCAGATAAAGCTTAAAATGAAGAAGGATATGCCATTGCTTAGTAAGTTAGCAAGCTTGCTTCAATCTAGAACGGACTTTATCTATGCTTAGATATCTTATTTTAGTATTATCCTTTTTAACGCTTTTTAGTCTGAGTCATGCAAAAAATAGTTACTTCCCTAATGCTCCAGATTTAACTTGGACCTATAGCAATGGTGAAGAGCGTCGGATGACTGGACCTTACCAGTATGAGGGTTTACCTGTAATGGTTGTCACAAGGTATTTGAATGATACGTTGATATTTGATGACTATTTTGTCTATACCGAGGAAGGTGTGTTTACCATCGGTGTTGCAGTTGCTGGTGGCGAGCTACAACTTTTTGACCCGCCATTAATTGTTTATGAGGGTTCACAATTAAGCCCAGGACAATTTTGGGAGAGTACGACTGTTTACCGTGAGCAAGAAATCAAAGTGCGTACGGAAGTTGTGGGTCTTCAAGGTGTGAAAACCGAAGCAGGTCGATTCAATGCTCTCTTACTTAGAGAACGGACCCTAACTGCAACAGGTGCTCAGACTGAAATGGATATGTACTTTGTACCAAGTGTTGGCATCGTTCGTTTTTCAACCAGTGATGGTGACGTGATTGATTTAGTAGATAAGAACTTTTAGGCTAAAACTCAACACTGTGATAGTTGCATAGTGGTAAAAATGGTAAAAATCAAGTCCTCCTATCAAGCGTTAGGAGGACTTTTTCATTTTTGTTACCTACTTGGAATCGTTACTTTCAATTCATCCATACCTTTTTCACCTGAAGGAAGTTTTACTTCAGTGGTGATTATCCAGTCACCAGCCATCGTGAATTCAAAGCCTTCGCTGGCATATAAGCCTTGCTCTACTTCTTGTGTATCTGCGAGTACGGGAACCATGCCTGCATGAGTCATGTCACCCGTTACTTTAACTTCAGCCTCTGAGACGCCATTGCCATCGTTGAGGACGTAAACGTTGAACTGCGCTGCACCTAGTGCAGGATCACCAGAAAGTTCAGTGCGAATTCTTAAACCTTCAAGCGATGTGGCTGTTGATGAACTTGCAGTAGCAGTAGATGTATTTATAGAAGAATTTTCCTTTGGTGCTTTACAAGCAGACAGTGACAGAGTAATTGCAAAAATTAGGACAAAGTATTTCATATCATCTAGCCTAAGCTATTTATCTAAGGAAATGTCTATTTAGCCCTACAGTTTGTTTGTTATAGCGTTTCGAATGTTGACTCATGCTAAATGAGTTCGTTCTTACTTGAACTAAGCTCGCCAATTAACTGACTTAGGTCAGTTAATTGTGGAAGAGCTTTTAATTAACGATATTGTAGGACTCGGTATCAGAACCGACAGGTATCAAAACCTACCGGTATCAGAATCTACTGGTATCAGAACCTACGGGATGAGGATGCTGCTTGGAAAGTAGGTTTGCTGATTAGGTGGAAAATTGAAGTGACTGAGTTAGGGTTGAAGGTCGGGCTCGAGCCCCTCTCGAGCCCCTCTCTAGAACGCTATAACCTCCGTACCGTGTAGTACTATTATTAACCGTGTAGTGCCATTACTTTGAGGCTAAAGTGTCTTCAACGTTGTTGGGATTAGTATTAGTAATGCAGATGCCCCTATTTTTCATTTCCAAAGGTCGTAAACTTCTGTACCAACACATCGTGTTAAATCATCTATCTTGTCAATATGCGACGAATTTTGCCCATCTGTTTATTACTCCTTAGCGGACTATTGCTTTCAGCTTGCCGAGTTCCAAACCTCAATCAGACAGCGACATTTACACAAGCAAATGTGCCCGTTGAAGGAACAAGCGTAGGTATAGTAGATACAAATGCAGACTCACAAGGTTGGCAATATGCCAAACTGTCTACCTTTTCACACTCTGGTGAACTTCAAGCAACATGGACAACAGGCGATGGTGTCATTCCTGCGACAGGTGGCGTTTTAGTTCTGGCAGAAAAAATCATGGGCACACTTATTTCAGATACTGATGATGCTTTCATTATC
>CALGZD010000347.1 GCA_937934635.1 uncultured Deinococcales bacterium | reverse complement strand
AAAGTCTTCTTTTGCTTGAGAAACGCTTAGGATATCCTCTGGTACTGTGTCCAGATGACTCTTAAAGCTACACACCCATGAGCCAAAGAGTTGCATGATATCTGCTTCGTTGTTAGCAGGTAGTGCTGTTTGTAAGTTTTGCAAGTAATACTCGTAATCGAAACTTTCAAAGGTAATGGTTACCCCATCATGTTCACTCATGTAGACATCTGCTAGTTCTTCTAGAACTGAACGCATTGTCATACTTTGATGCAACCAAACGTTTATTTCTTGTGCTTGTATCGTTAAGAATGGTGTTAAAGCAACCAACATTATTGTAAATAATGTAATATTAGGCTTTGAATTAAATCTTGAATTAAATCTTGACCTAAACCTTAAATTAAATCTTGACCTAAACCTTGAATTAAATTCTGGATTAAACCTTCTCCCTAAATTTAATTTTCTCCTTAGTCTCCTTAGTGCCATTAGTAGTCCCCTCATCTCCTGCCTTTTTGTTATAACTTATAGCGTTTCCACGTAATATTGACCCATGCTAAATGAGTTCGTTCCTACTCGCAATACGCTCGCCGATTAACTGACCTAAGTCAGTTAATCGTGGAAGAGCTTTTAATAATTTATCTAAGCGTTAAGTTGATTATTATCCTCTTCTTTAATATTGTTATTTGCTTATATTCTTAGATTAATAAGTACGTGTGCAAAATTAAGTTATATTATTTGACTAGATACTAATCCCCTACAGGACGTCATATCTCCAGTGTTTTAGCTATCAGAATAGTTAAACTTATTTGTGCCTTGGTACTTAGGAATAATTAAGTTACGTTTTTAACCTCTCGATAAATCCTTTAAATAGATTCCCTAGCCCTATAGTAAGAAACTTGTCATTCCCAAGGGATTCCCAAGTTTAAACAAATCATCATCATTATTTAATTGTTACTAAATAGTGAAGAGAGTATGAAAGAAATCTTAGTGAAATTGGCTAAGTTGTTAGTGAGATTGATTACAATGTTGTATGCGTCTTATAACCTTGGGGAATTTGCAAGTGGAGGAGTGTGCGTTTAAGCGTCCTAAACCTCTTTTATTGCTGAGTTATTTGGCAATAGAAGGTGTTAAAGAACGTCGTTACTTGAGCCAGCTATTCTGGCCAAACACAAGTAATCCAGCGCATAGTCTTTCAAAAGCTGTTTACCGTCTTAAACAAGGTTTGTGTATAGAACATAGTGATGTCGATCATTTAATCCAAAGTGATGACCAGAGTTTATCAACAGTAATTCAATCAGATGCTTTGGAATTGCTTGATGCGATTGAAAAGCATGATTTACAAAGAGCTGTTGAACTGTATCGTGGAGAGTTTCTTGCTTCTGTAAATACCTTGGATTTAGGGGAAGAGCTCGAGCAGTGGCTACTAGAAACAAGAGACTATATTGCTAAACGTGTACAACGGGTTTTGGTGAGCTTAGCTCAACAACAATATGAACGTGAGCAATTGGGTCAGCGTTTTCAAGAGGATGATGTGCAATCATCACTTTACTATGCAGAAAAAGCCTATAAATGCCTTGATAGTGCGTTGTCTAGCCAAGATGTTATTGAAGACTTGTATTGGCAATTAAAGTTAAATCAAAGCCCCTTAGCTGAAACTTTGCTTGCTGAAGTCAGTGCATTTGGCATTACTTTAGAGCTTTTGGAGCAATCAAGACCATCACAGATTAAATCAAGACCATCACAGATTACAAGTCAGATTGCAAGTACTGAAAGAAAAATTGAAATAGCAGAGCAAAAAGAATCTGCAAAAGAAACTAAAAGTGATACGACTTCATATGCTATTGAATATGATTCTAATTTAGAGGATTTAGAAGTAGCTGCTAAGCCTAGAAAAACATATGAGTTGCATAGCTTATTTAGTGCAAATACCTTAACAAAGTTTATTGGTCGGGAAAAAGAAGTTGCTCAAGTACAGAAGCTGTTTAGAGAAGACCATGTACGTTTCCTTAGTCTAATTGGCATTGGTGGTAGTGGAAAATCTCGTTTAGCATTGCACATTGCTGAGCAATTGCCTGAAGAGATCGCAGATATTGATGAGCGTTACGTCGTGAATTTGCAAGCTGTGAAAGACATGCCGAC
This sequence comes from uncultured Deinococcales bacterium, assembly GCA_937934635.1. The sequence continues at coordinate 3,651 of CALGZD010000347.1, read as the reverse complement.
AGCATTTTCTTTGATTGCTGAGACCCTTGGGCTCGAGCCCGACCTTGGAAATGATGCCCTACGTCAGATAACTGATGTCATCGATAGCTCAAAAACTTTGCTTGTACTTGATAACTTTGAGTATCTTATCAATGAAGCGAATGACTTACCAGAATTGTTATATCGTTGCCCAAATCTATTATTGATTGTGACTTCAAGAGAAAAGCTCAATCTACCAGATGAATGGATTTTGCAAATTGGTGGTTTAAACTATCGCTTAGAAAGCGATTTGGATATTGAACAAGACCTTTCAGGATTAGATATCTTCGTAAAAGAACAATCCAAGATTCTTGAGTTTACACAAGATATGACACAAGATTTAAAAAAGTGGCAAAATGTGGATGCGGTTAGCTTTTTTATCGAACGTGCCAAACAAGCAGATATCACCTTCAATGCTGAAGCAAACTTAAATGCCATCATTGAACTGTGTGAATTGGTAGCAGGTTTGCCTTTGGCACTTGAACTAGCTGCCACTTGGGTACGGCATATGAGTTGTGAACAGATTGTCAAGGAAGTTACACAAAGCCTTGATTTGTTGCAACGTCAAACAAGCCAACATTCTGAACATGCTGAACGCAATGAGAGCATCAGAGCGGTATTTGAGCATGCATGGCAGTTGCTCAGCCCACAAAACCAATTGATATTTGCTAGATTATCAGTTTTTAAACAAGGTTTCCGCCGAGAAGCTGCCGCAGAAGTTGCTGAAGCATCTATACTGCGTTTGGCAACCTTTTTGGATAAGTCATTGCTGAATTTGACGGTTTCAGGGCGTTATTTCTTTCATCCACTGCTTGAACAATTCATAACTGCAAAGGCGAGCCAGTTTGCAATAGATGAACGGCAACTAAAGCTTGCTCATGCAAACTTTTATTGTGATTATTTGCAATTGCTGAAAGAGCAGCGCTATCAAAAAAACAATAGTGTGCAGCTATTTCGTGAGGATTTTGAAAATATTTGTGCAGCTTGGTATAGCTTGGTTGATTTTGCGGAATTTGAACGTTTGGAAGAAATACAAGGTCCATTGCTAAGCTTTTTTAGTCAGCTACATCGTCACAGTGACGGGTTAGAACTTTCTGAATACGGTGTCAAAAATCTTTTTCAAGTGTATGGTCAAGCAGCAGAAGAGAATCGTGCATTGCTTAACCTCAGATTGATGCAGGCTTGGGCTCATAGTTCTGGTGATTATGCCCAAAGTAAAATCTTTGCGGAAGAAGCAAGGCAATTGGCAAATATGCATCAGGATGATTTAGCTAGAGCAAAAGCCATAGCCTTGCTAGGTGAGATTGCCTCTGATCACGAAGGAGATAAACAAACAGCAAAAGCCCTTTTTGATCAAGCACTTGCATTGTCAGAGCGTCTTGGTGAGTTAGAATTAACAGCACGCTGCTGGCGTTATCTGGCGTCTATTGCTATGTCACATGGAGATAATGAAGCTGCACTTGATTTTCAGCGTACTGCTTTAAAGGTTTTTGAAAACCTTGGTGATAAGGTCGGCATAGCAGATAGTCGTTGTGAAATTGGACATCTACTAGTGCTAGCAAAACGACAAGATGAAGCAGAAAGCTACCTACTTGATAGTTTAGAGCTATCTAAAGAACTTGACTTCAAAATGGGCATTGTCAATTCTCTATGTTTTTTGGGTGATGTTGCCTTCGACCGCAAACAATATGATAAATGCGAAGAGTACTACATGGCATCTTTGCAACTAAGTGAAGAAATCAATGACTACTATGGTATTGCTGGTGGCTACATGGATTTGGCAACAAGTGCGTTTCAGCAACAAGAGATTGATAAAGCACGCCTATATTTTTATGAAGCTTTAGAGAAAGCAACACATCTTAGTTTGAAGCCTTTGCAACTAAGTATTTTGACCAATGTTGCCATTATGGAAATTGAAACTAAACAAAGTGTGAGCAAGCAATTTTGTCCTATATCTTTGGCTTTGCTATCTTTTATTGATATACAAGAAGAGACAGATAACTTTGATAAAGAGCTTATTCAGGAGCAAGTTCAAAAGATAGGTGCGGAAAGCCTAGCACAGCTTGATAATGCGGATTTTGCAGCTATGACTTTGAATGACTGGTCACAGAAAACACTTGATGTGTTAAGAGCTGGCGTTGAGGCTGGAGAGGTTAGCAGGCTCGAGCCCACTATCTAACCCACTATATAATCTACTCTGCACTAATACTACTAATTACCTTAGCTAAGTCTAAGTCCGAATAGCATAAGGTCCAGCTTCATCTTCACCTAAGTGCACCACTTTGAGTTCATTCATGAGCTTAATCAAGTGTGCCAAAATACTTTGTTCTGATAGCCTTTCAACATGGGCGTTTGGCAGAGTAGGGTAGATGCGTTGTCGAAGTTCAGAAAGCGTATAATTGCCTACTTCCAAAACATCTAAAACCTGTTTTTCTCGACTCAAACGATGCTTTGCTACCTCATCAAGCTTTTCAGCAGGTGTGTAAATCGTATCTCCATGTCCTGGCGCTAAAACCCTAAGGGCTAGCTCATCAGGATTGTCAGGACGAGAAGCAATTGAAAGTGTTTTTAATCGAGCAATGCTATCAAGAAATTGCGTTACATTGCCTTCAGGGTGACCAACCCAAGTAGAGCCTGCACCTGCAACTAAGTCGCCTGCTAGCATAACGCCATCTTCAGGGATGAAAAAACTGAGGTGACCTGGGCTGTGCCCTGGCGTATGTAAACTTTCGATAGTTTTATCACCTACTGTTAGTACACGCTTGTCTTGTAGAGCACGTACTTGTTTAACTTCAGTACGCTTTTCCAAACGTTCTTGTTCAAGTGGATGTACAAACACAGGCACATCAAAGTGTTCTTGCCATTCACGGATGCCAGTGCAGTGGTCGGGATGGGTATGGGTGAGCAAAATGCCTTTAAGCGTTTTCACCTTAGCCATTTCAAGTGCATTTTTTATGTCACTGAGTGCCTCATCACCTTGTTCAGGTGCTTCGACTATGAATCCAACACCAGCATCACAAATCACAAAGCTATTCGTGTGGTCAAAGGGGGGCAGGGTTTGGCTTTTGATGGCTACTCGCCAAATGCTAGTACTGATTTGCTCGATATTAGGTTGCACATCCACTATAGTAAAGCTTCTGCTGCTATATATGTAGACATAAATTCCTATTTGGAAGTTGTAGGGTGGTGCCGTGCCCACCGCTTTTGATTTTATAGATATAAATACGTTGTAGGAATAGTACTGTTAGTGAAGGCGAAAAATCAGCACCGTGCAATGCCATTTTTAGGTATGATGACTATAGATTATGATACCGATTAGAGATGAAAACCTTAGACACCGTACACCCTACGTAACTTATACGCTTATTGCAATCAACGTACTTGTATTTTTCTTTGTGCAATCTCCAATTATGGGCGCTATGGCACAAGGCAACGAAGGTCCGTGGCTCAGTTTTGCTGACCAATGGACGATTATTCCTGCCCAACTTGTTGCAAACCCGCTTGGTGAATTTGTTACTGTCTTTTCTGCTATGTTTTTGCATGGTGGCATCATGCACTTAGGTAGTAACATGCTTTACCTATGGATATTTGGTGACAACATTGAAGATAAGATGGGGCATTTTCCGTACTTAT
>CALGZD010000346.1 GCA_937934635.1 uncultured Deinococcales bacterium | reverse complement strand
GAAAGTGGACAACCTACCGCAAAATGGCACTTGATACAGTAGATGAAGTCATTCAGGTTGGTAACTTGCAAGCAAGCCAAAGCAAAACAGAAAACCTACCTTTGGTCGGTGCTAAGAATTATAGCCCCTTTGCTGCCAAAGCTTTACAAGAAGCTTTTGGTTTTGATGAAAACTGTGCAGACTACATTAACAGAGCTTATGGTGATAGAGCACCAGAAGTCGGCACAATTGCCCAAGAAGGTTTTGCTAATAGACTAAGCCCTGACCACGACTATATTGAAGCAGAAGTCATTTATGCTGCACGCTATGAATCGGCTTGTAACGCAGTAGATATCTTAGCTCGTAGATTGCGTATGGGCTTTTTGGACCACAAGGGAACGCTTGATTGTGCTGATAGGGTATGTGAATTACTCGCTGGAGAACTTGGTTGGAGTCAAGAAACTAAACAAGCTGAACTTGAAAAAACAAAGTCATATTTTGCCTAAACAGTTAACCACTCCCCCTGCTTTTGTACTAAGCTCTTCCACGATTACCTGACTTATACCGAAGTGAATCATAAATGTCATAATCCCAGTCAATACACAAGGTTTTCAAGCCTTTATCCTTCGGTTATTTCGCAATCTTTGCGACTATATCTTTATGACATTCATCTTTCAATTTAGTATTAGGTCAGTTTATCGTGGAGTTTCGTAACGAGTAGGAACAAACTCATTTAACATGGGTCAATATTATGTGAAAACGCTATTAGTTTGTTTGATTGTTAGGTGAGAACTCATTCTCAAAGCTATACTTGTCACCACGGTATAGGTAACGTACCCATGTAACAGGTTTTTCGAAGGTGTGCGTTACTTGGTCTAGTAAGAATGCAGGAGTGTGTTCAGGGCATTGAAAGAGCTTGGCTTTGTCAGCATCTAAAGAAATGACATTAAGTTGTTGCCAAACTCTTGTTAGAGGTAATTGCAGTTTGTGAATCAGTAGGTCGTACATACTTTCATTGGTTAAAGTGGCTAAAGTGGTTAAGTCTTCTTGCAGGAGGCTCGAGCACAAATCGTATCTCAAATAACGTTGTTCTTCTAAAACAATGTCGTCATCCAAACTACGCAAACGGTGTACAAAAACCGCTTTATTCACCTGTAACTTTTCTTGCCCTGCCACATCTAAATTCTGTACTTCAGCTTTTAGCAACTGCGTGCTTGCTTTAGCATTTTGTTCTTCAGCATAAACCTCAAAGGGTTTAACCGTAAAAAACCCCCGACTAAAACTAGGCTTCTTTAAAATATTCCCTTTACCAGGAATACGTGTAAGATAGCCCTCACGCTCTAGTTCACCTAAAGCTCGCCTAGCAGTCATGCGACTCACTGAAAAACGCTCGGCTACAATATTTTCAGATGGAAAGGCTTCCCCTTCTATAAATGCACCTGTTGCAATTTCAGAAATCAGTTGTTGGCGTATACGTTGATACTTCATAACACACTAAGCCGTACCAAATTTGAGACCGAGTTCTTTTAACCACTTACGATAAGCAATCGCTACACGGTCACTACGTAGATGTAATTCTTCTTGTAAATCTAGCGGTAGTAGCTCAGGACGCTGTCCTTCAACAACTTCACGGTCTTCTTCGAAAATATCTCGGATGCGTGGCTCGTAATCTCTTTCAAGTTCTTCAGAATCTAAAACGGCAGTCGTTGCCACCACAAACCATGCACTACTATCAAGCTCATCATGCGGGGTCACAGCTAACAACATGCCATTGGTTGCACCTTTCATGTGCTTTGTAAAATGGGCAGTCAATGGTCTAAATGCATGGTAGGTATAAGTAACCTCACCTGAACTATCGCCATAAGGATTAGGTTGATAAACCGAAATAGGGTCAGAGGCAATACCAGCCTCAGTTGTCCGAACTTCAAAGTCACCAAGTACAGGTTTATCAGGATCACCCAAGACGCCACCATGTATAAATGGGAAATGCGCAGCATCAAGATAGTTTTCTATCAAACGAGGACCATTTGCTTTAATATGCTCGTAAGGACCACAAACTGCTTTACCCATTTCTGGATTCGACCATTCAGGAAAAGGCGGTATGTCATTTGCAGGCTCACCCATGCACACCCACAGCAGTCCATAGCGTTCTTCCACGTGATAGGTTTGCACAACAGCTTTTGTTGGCGGAGTCTGTTCAGGATGGGTTGGTATATGAACACATTTCCCATCTGTATTGTAGTGCCAACCATGATAAGGGCACATTAAACAATCCTGCCCCTTATTATTGACGATTTTACCTGTAGAAAGCTTTGCACCACGGTGCATACATAAATCTCGCCATGCATAATAGTGGTTGTTTTCAGTCCAAACAACTATATCTTCACCAAGCAGTCTTGTACCTATAATTGGCTTAGCTTTGAGCTGATTGATGCTCGCTACAGGATGCCAATCATTAGTGAGCACAGGATCATTAATCATACGGTTTTCTCCATCACTCTCTCCATCGCTCTCTCTATCGCTCTTTCCATCACATAGTCATTAAAAACCACTTCGCCCACATAAACCTCAGAAAACCCAACTTGTATGAAGTCATGTTTTTCATAAAACTGAACTGCTTTTTTGTTTTCTTGCCAGACGTTTAACCAGATACTGGAAGCATCTTTTTCTTTTGACCACGTGAGCGCAGCGTCTATGAGTTTTGAACCTACGCCTTGAGACCTGACCTCTTCCAAAACATACAACTTAGCAATCTCAACCCTAATTTCAGGCTTGAGTTCATCATCTAAACACAACTTAAGCACACCAACTACATCAGATGCATCTTCAACAAGATAATAGCTAGAAGAGGTCATATCACTTCTAATTGCCTTTTCCGAAAGATAGGTCTCCAAATGCTCTTTAAGAACATTACTGTCTAAAACATGCCCATAAGCCTCAGCAAATACCACTCGCAATAATTTACTGATAGCATTAGCATCGTCAAGCTCTGCTGAGCGAGTCATTAGAGATGCAGGCGAATTAACTATCATCATACATATGCCAATAGGCAAGCTTCTCCGCATTCATTGCACGTCTATAATTGATAGCAACACCATCAAACTTCAAATGAAGCTCATCTGCCAAATCAAAGGGCACTTGCTCAGGACGTTGTGATTCAACCACACGTTTATCCTGCCCAAAAATCACATTTTCAAATTCTTGCAGTACCGTATCTGGCTCATCTAAATCATAGTTACGCCCAATGATGCAGTAGCCTCTACATTTATTTTTAGAAATGGGCTGCGACACGAAAAAGTAAACCATCCCCTTTTCGCCACCCCAGCCTAACCGAAGAACAATTGTGAACGGTAAATGCAATTCATATCGACTTCTGCGTTCAGGCTTTACAACTGTTTCATTTGCAAATATCGGAAAGTCTTCTGAATTTTCTGCTTCAGGTCTAACGATATCGTAGTGCAAAATATGACCTTTGGTTTCAACGGTGTACTCAGGCACGATTGGTCTTTCAGGGTCACCCAATAAACCAGGATGCACCCAAGGAAAGTGACCAAAATCCGTAAAGTTCTCAACTTGCCTAGACGCATCACTATCCCAATCAAAGGGTCCAGTATTTACAATTTTCCATTGCTGCAACCTAGGGTCAGTTTCGAATTCTGGAATTTCTGCTAAGGCATAGGTAGCAATATCTTCTTGAGACTCTAGTGGTGACAAACAAACCCAGATAAGTCCATAGCGTTCTTGACAGCCGTAGACAGGTGTTTTTGCCTTGGTAGGAATAGTTACTTGTTTCGATTGTGGAATCTCTACACAGTCACCTTTTACGTCATATCGCCATGCATGATAGGGGCAAACGATGCAATCGTCCTTAACCCAACCAAGTGATAAAGCAGTACCACGGTGGATACACAAATCTCGCATAGCATGTGCCACACCATCGCTCGAGCGCCAAATGACCAATGCTTCATCTAATAACTTTGTACCGTAAGGCTCAGACTCCAAAACTTCATGGGCATAAGCAACAGGATGCCAGCAACTTAATACTTTTTCAGTAAATTCACTCATCTTATACTCCACCAGTGTTGACTTAAATATTAATCTAATTGTATATACAGTTTTATAATAACCACCGCTAATTTGTCAACACTTCCTATCTTAGTAGAGGTTTTCAAATGATTCACAGATGAGACTTGCAAGTTGTATATACAGCACGTAAGCTACTAAAGAACCTTTAAGAGAACAAAAGGGTCTATCAAGTTAATCAGGAACTGGATCTGAAAAGCTATATAAATCTCTTCCACGATTAACTGACCTAAGTCAGTTAATCGGCAAGCTTCGTAACCAGTAGGAACGAACTCATTTAGCATGGGTCAATATTACGTGGAAACGCTATAAGTATGACAAACCTCTAGAGCCAGTAGAACTTGAATATTGGGATTTAGAAACCTGATCGTTTAGAATCTATCCTCAGGTGCTGCTTCTATATCAGCAACTTTGCTAAGCGCCTTTTTGAAAGAAGTTTTACTTGCTTTTTGGGCACGTGCATTCAAATATTCTTCAGTCATAAGTGCAGACATCTTTTCAGCAGCAGCTGTGGCAATAAATTGATTAATTGAAATACCTTCTTGTTCAGCTAACACTTTAATTTGTTTATGTAGTGAATCAGGTAAGCGAATACTAAGTGTGCTCATGGTGTATCCTCCAACAGCTCTAAAAACATTTTTGGTGTAATGACTTCTATGCCAAACTTTTCTGTACCAGCAAAATCCTTTATATTAAAGGTCACGATATGACTACATCTTGCATTAACGGCTAACTCTAAAACCATGTCATCTTTAGGGTCTTTCAATAATGGTCGCCATAAGAAAAAAATCGTCTGCTTATGTGCAATCAAACAAAGATAATCTACGACATCTTCTATATCTTGCTGATTAAGCTTTAAGTCTGAAAGCATCCGTAAAGCAACATCTTCATACTCGAATACTACTGGAACAGATAATGAAACTTGAAATTGCCCTGTCCCTACCTTAGAAAGTAAGTCAAAAGAAGTTCCATTGCGAGACCTGAGAGCAGAAATAAACACATTGGTATCAATGACAATGTTTAGATCTTCAACGCTCATATTGGTATTATATATGATACCAGATAAAAAAGATAGCTTTTAGCCCTAAATCTAAAAAAAGAAAGACTTAACGCGGAAGCATTAAGTCTAAACAAAACTCTGGAAAGTTCTGTGAGTATTCGTTTGACGAGTTAAATATCTCGGATTCTTTAAAGTAGTTATCTCCACTTGAATGTACTATATTGCTGATACTAAATCACTTAAACCACTCTGAAAAAGCACGGAACGT
>CALGZD010000345.1 GCA_937934635.1 uncultured Deinococcales bacterium | reverse complement strand
CGGTATGCTACCGATTATGGAATTTGCCCATCAGATTGCTGCCGCAGTACAGGCAGGCGAAATAAGCGCGGAGTCAGTTGTTAGTGAAGCACTTAGACGAGCACATAGTGTGCAGAGTGAACACAACGCCTTCATCACAATTATTGATTCTGCCCTTGAGCAAGCGAAAGCAATTGACGCAAAAAGAGCTGCTGGCGAAAGCTTGGGCAAACTTGCAGGTGTTCCTGTTGTAGTTAAAGACAACATCTGTACTAAAGGTGTACTAACTACAGCTGCCTCGAAAATCCTGAATAATTTTGTGCCGCCCTATAGTGCGACAGTTGTGGAACGGCTCGAGCTCCAAGATGCCATCGTCATAGCCAAAGCAAACTTAGACGAGTTCGGCATGGGCAGTAGCAACGAAAACTCTGCTTTCGGCGCAGCAAGCAACGCTTGGAGCACTGAACACGTTGCAGGTGGCTCATCTGGTGGTTCAGCCGTAGCAGTTGCTACTGGTGTTGCCCCACTAGCACTTGGCACAGACACAGGTGGTTCTGTCCGTCAACCTGCTGCCTACAATGGCATCATTGGCTTTAAACCTACCTATGGTCGCCTCTCTCGCTTTGGCGTGATTGCCTACGCTAGCTCTCTAGATCAAGTTGGCGTCATGGCACGTTCTAGCGAGGACATAGCGCTTGCAATGGACGTGATGGCTGGGCACGACCCACAAGATTCAACTAGCGTAGTTGATGACACGCCACAATTTAGCGCAGCTTTAACTGATGCTTCTTTAGATAACGCTTCTTTACATGGCGCTTCTTTACAGGGCATGAAAATTGGTTTTATTGAAGAGCTTTGTGGTGATGGTAATAGCGAAGGTACTATCTCTGCAATTGAAAAAACAAAAGCTCAACTAAAAGAACTTGGCGCAGAAGTCGTCAATGTATCTTTACCTAACATTAAATACGCTATTTCAAGTTATTACCTAATTGCTCCCGCCGAAGCTAGTAGTAATCTAGCCCGCTACGATGGCATGATTTACGGCAACCGCCAAGGTGAAGATGCGCTTGGTCAAGCAGAGTCGATGATGCTCACCCGTGGCGAAGGTTTTGGTCCAGAAGTAAAGCGTAGAATCCTTACAGGAAGCTATGCGCTTTCCGCAGGGTATTACGATGCCTACTACGGCAAAGCACTCAAAGTTCGCCGTCTGATTGCAGATGAATTCGCAAAAGCCTTTGAAACTGTTGATGTACTGCTCAGTCCAACTACGCCAAGTCCTGCCTTCAAAATGGGTGAAAAAAGTGATGATCCTCTAGCTGCCTACCTTGTAGACATAGACACAGTTGCTGCCAATCTTGTTGGCGTTGGTGGCATGAGCATACCTGCTGGTAAAGCAGACGATGACTTGCCATGTGGTATGCAGTTTCTTGCACCTGTCATGAAGGACGAGCGATTAGTGCAGGTCGCTCAAGCACTGCAAAGTAATATGGGTGAGGGTTTTTCACCTTTGGCAAAAACTTGGTAGTCTACTAAACCTCCAAAAACGATTTATTAGTTCCTCTATAAAGCACTTTTAACTACACTATCAATCATTGATTCTGAATATTTAATTCGAAGCAAGCTTCAAGGAATTTATCATCCTGTAAGTTCATTATTAAGCCATTCTGGGCATTTACGCACTTGTGCCGTGGAAACCTCAGTGGTTGAATAATAAGTAAAAAATGAGATTTTAAAACTTTAGCTTCAAAAAGAACCTAAACCCAATCCCTCTTTTTTACAGTCAAGAAGTTATCTAAGCTCGGAGGTTGGCTCATGCCAGGAATAGCCGTTATCGGTGCTCAATGGGGAGATGAAGGCAAAGGGAAAATAGTTGATGCGCTCGCTAGCACATCGAACTATGTTGTGCGCTACTCAGGTGGTGCAAATGCTGGACACACAATTGTGGTTGGCGATGATGTGTTTAAACTTCATCATTTGCCTTGTGGTGTCTTGCATGACAAGCCAACATCTATCCTTGGTAGTGGCATGGTTATCAACCCTTGGAGCTTTAAAGAAGAATATGAAGGCTTAGCGTCTCGTAAAGACGTTGGTAAGGTCTATATAGCCAAAGAAGCACATCTTGTATTGCCGCATCATCTAGAAAACGATGCTGCTGGTGGTGGATTCATCGGCACGACTAAGCGTGGTATTGGTCCTGCATATTCGGATAAGGCTAGACGTGTAGGTGTGCGTTTTGAAGATTTGCTTGACGACGACATATTGATGCAGCGTTTAGAAAGGCTTATCAGCGCAAAACCAAATTCAACGGCTGCGGTTGGTTGGACAGATGCAAAGATTGCATTTGACGCACTTGCTGAAATTCGTGAATTTGTCGCGCCTTTTATAACTGATACAGGCAAGATGGTTCGTGATGACCTCAAGAGGGGGGCTCGAGTCCTCTTTGAAGGTGGTCAAGGAACCATGCTTGATTTAAGTTATGGCACATACCCATTTTTGACAAGTTCACACCCAACAGTAGGTGGAATCCTTGTAGGCGCAGGTGTAAGCCACAAAGCACTTGGCAGAGTTTATGGTGTTGTTAAAGCCTTTACAAGCCGTGTTGGACATGGTCCATTCGGTACAGAAGTAGAGGGTGACATCGCAGGGCGTTTACGTGGTACTGGTTCAAATCAGTGGGATGAATTTGGCACAACAACAGGTCGTCCACGCCGTGTGGGTTGGCTTGACCTTGTACAGCTCAAATACTCTTGTGAAATCAACGGCTTTGATGGTTTGGTTGTCACCAAGTTAGACGTACTATCAGACATGGATACTATCAAGGTCTGCACTGAATATGTTGATGGACAACCTGTCTATAAAGACATGGCTGGTTGGGGCAATCTAGTTGGTCTTGGTAGCCGTGATGCACTTCCAAAAGAAGTGATTGCTTACCTCGAACTTATTGAGCAATATACCGAAACACCAATTGCTATGTTCTCTACAAGCCCTGATCGTGAAGATACTTATGGTGAGGTTGTTTGGGCATAAGTCTACCTAGATTGAATTCGATATAGTTAAGAGGGAAGCACTTAGATATGCTTCCCTCTTTTTTGTTGTTTGAGCTTTGGCTAAGTCGTAATTATAGGGTGTGAGCGACAAATCCCCCCGCTCACTTTGTTCGCTGCCCCCCTTAATAAAGGGGGCAATATTTTATGTCAAATGTAGTGCAAGGAACCTCCCCCTTATCAAGGGGGATTGAGGGGGATATGCCTTTTTACTAATCACTATCTAAAGTAAGAAAACTATAATCAAAAAACGCATCCGCACTTAAATCAGTTTCTACACGTCCTGTAGACTTCATAAGTTCTAAGGTCTGCTCCCACGCAGTCACAGTTGTAAAGCCCAAACCAAGCACATCAGTTGTGTCAGATTCGTAGAGGGGAATTGAGCTTTCAAGTACTTGCATACGGTCATCAGTTAAGTTCTCAACATAGGTCTTGGCAGATTCAAAAGCAAGCTCTGGTTGGTCAATCGTCACACGCATAGCTTCTTGGGTCGCTTGTGCAAAAGCTTGAACAAGTAGCTTATCTTCAAGCACGGCGTCAGTTGTGATGACACCATTACCAGGTGATGGATTGGTCTCACCCGCAGGAATCACATTGATAGCAACGCCTTGCTCTGCTAGCACAACTGGTTCGTTATTGATAAAGCCCATCGCTACGTCCACACGTTTGGAGATAACTGCTTCTAGCTGTGTAAAGCCGATTTCCTCAATGGTGACATCGTCTTCACTTAAGCCTGCTGCACGCATCATGGCTTGTAGTGACGTTAAACTTGTGCCGAACATACCTGGCATACCCAAGGTCTTACCTTTTAGGTCTGCAAGGCTAGCAATCTCAGCACTTTCAAGTGAGAAAAGCGCATTTGGCACAGTTTGGTAAAGCGCTAGAATGTACTTAAAGGCTGCACCTTCTTCATCTTGCGAACGCAGACCGATAACATCTTCAGCATCTGCGACTACAAAATCAAGCTTGCCTTGGGCAAGGAGTGGATAAAGCTCGCTTGCAAAACCGTGTTGGAATTCAACCTCTAGACCTTGCTCTGCGTAGAGTCCTTCAACTTCTGCGAGATAGAAGGGTGCGAACTGTACATCTGGTAAATAACCTAAACCAACTTTGATGCTCTGGATATCTTGTTGTGTATCTTGAGCAAATGTGATTGATAACAAACTGATTGAAATTAAAATTAAACCTAAATTTTTCATTAAAAGTATTCCTTATCTATAATCTATATATTTATATGTTTTTTCTATAACGCAAAACACGTTGTTCGATGAGTGCTACAACTAAGTAGAGACAAAGACTTAAAGCAACATTAACTGCAACTGCTGCGAAAGCATTAGCAACTCGGAAATTTAGCCTTTCGGTATTGGCAAAGTAGCCAAGACCTGGCTTACCAAAAATGAGTTCGCTGACGACTGTGCCGATAAGTGCAAGGGTGACGGTGAGTTTGAGTCCTCCGAGGATGACGGGGAGGCTACCGGGGAGCTCGAGCCGCCCAAACATCCCCCAAAACCCCACGCCAATACTCTGAAACACTTCCCGATAACGAGAGCCAATTTCCCGAACACCAACCATAGTAGAAATGATGACAGGGAAAATAGAAATCAAGGTCGTTGTCACCAACTTAGGACTCAGTCCATAACCCAACCAAAGCACAAGTAAGGGTGCAATGATAATAATCGGCACAGCTTGCAGCGTGACGATAAAAGGCGAAAGCAAACGCTCAACAGCCGTTCGTTTACCCATGACATAACCAATCGGCAAACCAATCAAGAGCGAACAGCCGATGCTCATAAGCGCAACCTTCAGTGTGGCTAAACCGTGATTTATGAGCAATGCTTGATTCGTAAACAGTGCATTCCAAACATCCAGCGGAGAAGGGAAAAAGAGTGGTGATACGCTACTTGCTAAGCTATTCCAAAGGACAAGTAACAAAGCGCTGATAGCCACAACACCAAGCACCTCAATTGGAAACCGCCATTGCTTTTCAAGACCTTTAATCTTAGTCGAATCCGCTGTGCCGATGAGTTCTCGAAGCTCTGCCTCAGAACCACTTTCATACGCCGTGATGCGTCCTTCATCTGCCGTGTTCATGATGGTATCAATGCTGCCATCTTTGAGAACCACTACACGGTCGGCTAAGTAAACTGCCTCACGAATGCTGTGCGTTACAAAAATGATGGTCTTACCCGTTTTCTTGTGCAAACGCTTCAACTCTTCGTTAAAACGCTCTCGCACTAGTGCGTCCAGTGCTGCAAAGGGTTCATCCATCAGCAAAATGTCAGCATCTTGGGCTAGCGCCCTAGCTATGGCAATACGTGCCTGCATCCCGCCAGAAAGCTGGTGTGGATACAAATCAGCATAGTCAGACATGCCAACTTGCTCCAAAACAACTTCGGGAGCTTCACCTCGTCCAGTCAGAGTCTTAGGGAGTCTGATGTTGTCTCGAACAGTGAGCCACGGTAACAAGCGGTAATCTTGAAAGACCATTGCTGTAGACGCTGTCACCTTTACATCACCACTAAGGCTTACCTCTTGCTTATTGCTAGAAGCATCCAGCAAACCAGCGACTACACGCAAAAGCGTGCTTTTGCCACCACCCGAAGGACCAAGTAGGGCAATAAACTCACCAGAGGCGACCTGCAAATTCACATCTCTAAGGACAGATAAATCAGCAAAGTTTAGCGAGACGTGCTCGAGCCCTACAACAGCACTGTCAACATCATCAATAACCACTTGAAGGTTATTACTTACCTTATTTTTATTTATCCTGCGATAATTTTTTAAATTAAGTATTGGATTTCGTATTAAAGACAAGTTGCTCTCAGCTTTAGACTGCTACTACTAAATCTAGTACCGCTACTAAGAAAGTGCCGCTTGACTTTTTGCCAACTAACAAAATATAAACGTTGCCTAAAGTGTTGGTACTGTGTGAGCAAATCGCTCCATACAGCACAACTATCCAAACTGCAGATGTTGGCACACCTACACATATACAGTGATGTAGACATACTACATCACCTCCTTCTCTCATCCGGACTATTACCGTCGGTCTCGGAGTTTCACCGAGTCGGGCACTGCATAAAGTTAAGAATTTGCAGGCTTCGCGGACTATCACCGCCGGTCAGGAATTGCACCCTGCCCTGAAGGATTGATTTCAGTTGTATAACGACAGATAGCTATCTAACAAAAAGCCTATCTATCAGCTCTTAGTATATATAGCTTTGTGATAGGGAAAGTAAAGCAGCCTACTATCCAGAGATACATATTTGTATCGCATTTTATATCGCAATAGCCGTTAGGCATTAGTAGTTGGAAAAGACCTAACCACTAGCCCTGTCTAGCACTACACTAACCCTGTCTAGCACTTGATCGTTTGCACATAATGTTTTACACACAACGAACATGCTAAAGTGCTCTGATGGCCTCGCTTCCAATTGATGCACTAGATGCACCAGAAAACAATCAAAACGATATACAACATGTTGAGTCTAACAATGCTCAACAAACAACGTTATCTGACACGTCTATATCTGGAGCGTCTATATCTGACACGTCTACATCTGGGGCATCTACATCTAATATGCCAAAAGTCGAAGAACAAGCTAGTAAGCACGTATTTAATGAGCAATTTAGCAGCTCTCAAAAACTTCGTCAGCTTCGTCCCAGTAGCAAAAAGCGCAAAACCATTATCAAAGTCGAAGGTAATGTAGCCACAAAAAAACAAGACTACTTGGTGACAGAAGAACCTTTAGAAATTCGCTTACGAAAACCAAGTCAAACACGCAAAGCTGAAAGCGAACGACTAAGCATTACGATGCGAACACCTGGCACACCAGAACATGACTTTGAACTCGTAACAGGTCTTTTATACAACGAAGGCATCATTCAAAAACAGTCAGACATTCAAAAACTCAGCTACTGTGTTGATAAACTATTGAATGAAGAACAACGTTTCAATGTTATCAATGTGCAACTCAATAAAGACATTGATGTAAACGACATACAGCAACGCACGTTCATAAGTAATTCAGCTTGTGGTGTTTGTGGTAAATCTAGTCTTAATGCACTGCATACGCAAGGCTATTGCAGCATCGATAGCGCTATGAAAATCACACCAGAACTTATCAAAAGCTTGCCAAACAAACTGATGACTGAACAAGGTGTCTTTACACAAACAGGTGGCATACACGCAGCAGCGTTGTTCGACACCGACGGCAACTTGCTTGCCTTACGAGAAGATGTAGGTAGGCATAATGCCTTAGATAAACTTATAGGCTGGGCTGTTTTAGAAAATAAAGTACCT
>CALGZD010000344.1 GCA_937934635.1 uncultured Deinococcales bacterium | reverse complement strand
TTCTTTGCTCATGGATTATGACTTTTTTCTTTCAGTTTATAACGTTTCCACGTAATATTGACCCATGCTAAATGAGTTCGTTCCCACTCGTTACGAAGCTCCACGATTAACTGATCTAAGTCAGTTAATCGTGGAAGAGCTTTTCATAAGCTGTTTTGATTTGAGAATCTAACTATGAAGCGGAATGGGGTTGAGCGCCTGACACTTGTAGCTGGTTACTTAATTAGAGCTGTTCTGAAATAACTTTTAAGGCTTAGCCCTCACCTCCCTGCTCCTCTTCCAAAAATTGGGAGGGGGGAGAAAAACACAAGCTTTTGGTTAATTGTTTAATTCTCCTCTCGCAAGATTGGGAGAGGAGTTAGAGGTGAGGGTTGGAAAAAAAACAGTAATCATGCACCAGTTTTTATTTCAGAACAAGTCTATTAACGATATTTTCGGACTCGGTGTTAAACAACTATGTGCTAAACAACCATGTGCTAAGCAACCATGTGTTAAACAACCATAATTTTACGAACTACATAAATTAGTAAGTAACTACACCCTTACTCAAACGAGCTACAGGTCTAACCATAGTTACTGGGATGTAGGTGCTACGCAGTACTTCACCAGCAACGCTACCATTACGTAATCTATCTAAACCGCTTCTTCCGTGTGTGGTCATAGCAATGAGGTCGATGTTTTCACTTTCTGCAAAGCGAACAATTTCAGATACAACTTTACCAAAACGAACAGCGGTAGCTACTTGATAACCTTTTTCTTGGAAATAATCAGCAACGATGCTCAACTCTTTGCCAAGTGATTTTTCTAGTCTCTCAACGTCCACAGTATCGTTATAGTCAGTTGCTACACGTAGAAACATTAAGTCGTGTGTTTTTGGTGAATAGAGGTGTAAAACCTCATCAGCAATAGCCTTACTAAACTCAGAACTATCAATCGGAAGAAGTACTCTTAAATTTGACATAAACCTCGAAGCTTCCTTTCTAAAAAAGCTCTTAAAACTTGGTACAGCAACAGCCGAGAATAAAAGGGTGTGTTTTAGAGGCTAGCCTGTTAAAGCTTATGGGTACAGACATTCGCAATGTATTAAACCTATAAACCCTTATATTTCCATTTGTTAAAGCAATTGATACTTGTTTGTTTTCACTTATTCTCAAATCAAAATCCTTGTGATTTTGTGAAAATAAGTCATATACCAAGTATATAGTGAAAATATACACAAGCTTTTTGATGACGTATGTACTCTTGGTTACTATTTAAGGCTTTAATGTAATTTGATTAAGGTTTTTGTGAGATGTGTAGTGCGTTTGTAGAATCTGATGACACTAAAAAATATAATGCAATACCCCAACTGTGGGATGTTTTTAATTCGCAAAATTGTGTTGTAGCTCAAGAAATATTTATATTGTGACAATGCTTTAGATTATGGGCGCAGCCTATGCTACGAAGTAGCTTGCTACTTTATGGTTTGTTATGATAGTGAATGAAACAGGTGGTTAAAGACCAGTCACACCTGTTTCACAAACCAGTCTATTCGTTACGCCAAGGAAGTAATTTGCGCTCGAGCCACTGTATGCCATATGTGAGTAGTACACCCAATATCATCACTACAAAAAGTCCAGCATACATCTGCTCCGTAGAAAGCACCTGCCAACTGTAAAAGATAATAAAACCAACACCCGTTTGTGCTCGGACAAATTCAACAGCAACGATGACAATAAGTGCGGTTCCCAAAGCTAGTCTTAAGCCAGCAAAAATAATTGGGAGTGCAGCAGGGACAACAACATGTCTAAACATCTGTAAACGATTTGCGCCAAAATTCCTACCTGCCTGCAAGTAAATCTTATCAATGTCTCGCACACCAGCTGTGGTACTGATCGCAACTAGAAAAAATGCAGAGATAGCAACAACGGCAATCTTCGGACCTTCTCCAAAAGGATCTGGGAAGATGAGCATCATCAAGGGGAAGATTGCAATTTTAGGCAAAACATAAATAGCTGACATGGTTGTGTCAAGCATAGTGCGAACTGTTTTGTTTAATCCCATGACTATACCCAAAAGAATTCCAGGAATTGCACCGATTAAAAAGCCAAGGAAAACACGACTTAGTGTTGCCCAAACATGACTTTCTGCAAACAAACTACGCACCCCTGTCCACCCTTCTAGAGAGAACTTAGAAGGAATTAACCAAGGACGTCCTAAAAGACTTGTTTCATTAAACTTGTCATAACTTACGGTTAAAGTCCAAAGTGCTGAAGCTACTTTGCTAGGAGGCGGAAACCAGCGTGCATTTAAAAAACCCGCAGAAATAATAAGTTCGCACGCAACAAGCAAAAGAACAGGAAAACCAAATGCTAAAGTTCGTTTATATATAGTTTCATGGCGTTTAGGTAAAAAGCTTTCCACTTCTTGAGCAAAGAGAACAATCAGAAAGAAATTAGCAAATAAGCCTGCCCACCAAAACGGAGGCCAAAGTTTGAAGACAAAAAACAGTATATTTAAAACAACTGCTACAGCAACTATAGTAATCAGAGAGCTATTGGAACCTCTACTATTTTCCACAATCAATTCCCCATAAATAATATAGACAATACTGATAACACTGAAACATTAATTGTCTGCTTTTTACTGACGCTGCTCCTATACTCATTTCTGCTCCTGCATTGCTTTACTCACTTCATCTTTTAAGGCATCCCAAATTTGCTTACTTAAGTCAATAAAAGCTTTTGTTTTTGTGGTTTCTATAGACCTTGGTCTTTCTATAGGTACATCAAAAACATGTTTAATGGTGCCAGGGTGTGCAGTCATAATCACGACTTTATCACCAAGCAAAATAGCTTCGTCAAGACTATGCGTAATATAAACAACAGTTTTACGATTAGCTTCCCAAATTCGAATAAGTTCTTCTTGTAAAACAGCACGTGTTTGTGCATCAAGTGCGCCAAGCGGTTCATCCATCAAAAGGACATCTGGATCATTTGCTAAAGCACGAATAATACTGACACGTTGTTTCATACCACCTGAGAGCTGTGAAGGATAATAGTTTGCAAAATTCTTTAAGCCAACTCTAGCTAACCATTCATTTGCAATTGCATAACGTTCCTTTTTGTTATAGCCACGCATTTGTAAACCAAAAGCGACATTATCAATTACAGACTTCCAAGGGAAAATTGCATATTCTTGAAAAACAACATTTTGTAATGGTTTGCTTGGGTCATCTCCAGGATGAATATTTAATTCACCCGAACTGATAGTTTCTATACCTGCTAGCAATCTTAGAAAAGTAGATTTTCCACAACCAGATGGTCCAACAATTGCAACAAATTCACCTTCCTGGATATCAAGATTAAAATCTTTTAAAGCAGTTACAGGACCATCTTTACTATCAAAGATTTTGGATACGTTTTTTGCTGTGATTCTTGGTATGATTTTTGTCATAAATAAACAATAAAAAAGACGGGCTAGGCCCGTCCTCAATATTCACCATCTATAGTTTAGTAACTACCAAGCGTTTCAAGTGCAAATTCAATAAAACTTGTATCAGCAACATTGCTCAAATCAAGTGGTTCTTCGTATGTTGTACGACCATTTGAACGGTGGACTGACTCAATATCTGAAAGTAAATCTACTGGAATGCTTTGATCTGGATCATAGACCACTGGTCTTCCATTACGAATTGCATCTTCTGTAGAGTTTACAAAACTTAGATAAGCAGCCATGTTTTCATCAGACAAATAGTCATCTCCTTGCATGAGGCGTGCTGCTTCCATAAGCGCAAGTGAAAAACGTTTTGCAACTTCTGGTCTGTTTGTTACAAAGTTACCAGAACCTACAAAAGCTACTGTCATGAGTCCTGGCGTTAAGTCGGTTGCAGCAGCAACTGCTGTACCCGCTTGAATTGCCTCGTCGGCATATGGTGAACCTAAAAGACCTGCATCAATTGCACCACTAGCAAAAGCAGCAGCCATATCAGCATTACCAAGTTGAACAATGTTCACATCACGAATAGTTAGACCACCTAAATCCAGTGCTTTAGAGATTAAATATTCACCACCACTACCCGGACCGCCAGCTCGAGCCACACTCATGCCTTCAAGTTGACTCAAATCACCTTCAATAACACTAGCAAGTTCTTTGCGAACCAATAACTTAGTAGGGCTACCTTCAAACGGCTCTAGAGCTCCAGGAGAAATGATACGAAGATCAAGACCTTGATTCCAACCATTCCATAGCGATGTTACTATCGCAATACCACCCACATCTATTTTGCCTTCGGTCAAAAAGGCAATAGCTTCTGTACCAGATTTGACACGATTTATATCTACGTCTAATCCATACTTCTCAAAAATTCCACGTTCTTCCGCAACGTACATCGTTGCGAACTTCATAATAGGCACATAAGCCACACTAACCTTTTCAACTGGATCTAAAGGCTCTACCTGCGCAAAAGCTACACTAACTAAAAAACAAAAAACAACAACAAGTCGTTTCATACACTTTCCTCCTAAAATACTTAATAATTGTTTGTGGCTTTCATTTTAGCCTAAAATTATGTGTATTTGCAATAGTTTCAATACTCTTTAGACTTTAGTTACGACGCTAACCTTTAGGTTCAAGCATTTTGCATGGTTTAACTTAGCTCAAAAATCGAAATAAAAAGGTCAAAGTTAAAACCGACATTCAGAGGATAGTACTCATAATTCAAGTTTTCTCATCAAACACCTTATTGAAACGGCGCTTAAGATGAAATACTCATAAATGCCATGAGATGTCTACCATTTTAAATGCTGTCTAGGACGAGGTAAATCCTTTAATTCAAAAAAATTTATGAGCCAACCTTGGAATATCGGTTAAAGCATCACTTTACTACTGTTACTACACTAAGAAAAATATAGCTAAATAAAAAACCTATAGCACCAAAATAATGCTGTACACCTTTAGTTTTCTACTATAATGATTGAAATCAACAAACCATGCTTTTTGCAAACTATACAAGTTAGTAAGTGAATACACCTTTTAGTACGTGAATACACCTTTGCCCAAACGAGAAACTGGTCTAACTATAGTTGACAGAATTTTTAAAATCGTGGAATTGCTACATCTACCCATTAATTTACCTGCTGATACTCAGGCACCCGCAAGTCAACCGTTATATCCGCTTCCGCAACCTGAGGCAACACCCCAACCTCTTTCCCCTCAAGCAAATTCGCCAACGCCAACTTCAACTCTGGCAACCCCTCTTTACTAACCGCAGAAACCGCCAAAGCCTCATAGCGAAGTGTATACTGCCTTAACATATCAGCATCCGCTAAATCAGCTTTGTTCAAAACAACAAGTCGTGGCACTTCAAGCTCCAACTCATCCATAATCCTATTCACTGCTTTTACTTTATCTGCAATATCTGGACTACTACCATCAACAACATGCAACAGCAAATCCGCATCATGCAGTTCTTCAAGCGTAGCGCGAAAGGCGTTCACTAGCTCTTTAGGAAGGTCACGAATGAAGCCCACTGTGTCAGTATAAAGAACCTTCGCACCCCACTCCGCCATATCTGGTAACCAACCTTCTCTAGTCGTCGGGCGCAAGGTTGCAAAAAGTTTGTTTGCACTTAGTACATTGCCTTTGCTTATAGCATTAAAGAGCGTTGACTTACCAGCATTGGTATAGCCTACCAAAGCAATTACAGGTGTACGACTTTTAGTACGAGTCTTGCGACTTTCCATCCTGCGACTACTTATCGTCTCAACTTCTTTTTCCAAAGCAGATATACGGTCACGTATGCGGCGACGGTCAAGCTCGAGCTTTGTCTCACCAGGTCCACGTGTGCCAATTCCCCCACTACCACCACCGCCACCTATTCGACTCATGGCAGAACCATGACCAATCAGGCGTGTCGCTTGGTAGTGTAGCTGTGCTAATTCAACTTGCACCTGTGCTTCTCGACCTTTAGCATTTTGTGCAAAGATATCCAGAATCAACTGTGTCCTGTCAATAACCTTAAGCTGCGTTGCATCTTCGATTTCTCTCGCTTGACGAGGGTTCAGTTCTCTATCAAAGATGAGCATATCAGCATCTTCGTGATAGGCCTTTGATAGAATTTCATCTATCTTGCCTCGACCAATCAAAGTTTTTGGATCAACCGCATCACGCTTTTGTTTACTTTTGTAAGCAACCGTTGCGCCCGCAGTTCTAGCCAGTTCAACCAATTCATCCAAACGAGAATTACTCGCAAAGGTTGTTTCACCAGTGTTCAAACCAACCAGCACTGCACGTTCGGTAGAACTCCGCTTAACCTCTCGTGCTTGTTCAGAGCGAGCCATTTCCTGCTCTAAAGCACGAATCATCTCTAGGATGTTAAGCTGTTCAGCTTCGCCCACGCTCATCGGTGGCTCGATGATCCAATCCTCTTCTTGTGAGGTTGGTGGCGCAATCTGTGCTAAGTGAACATCACCCAGTACCACAGAGCCTGTTTCACTTTCACTGATGTCCACAGCGATGATGGCATCTAACCTATTTAGGAATAACTTGGTTAAATCATTGCTCCCTAAACCTTTTGGTTTGCGGTGAGTATGAATAAGCCTGTAACCGTACAACCGTGAGTCCGCTTCACCGTGTCGTTCTGGTAGCGGAAGCTCATCTGACTCACCAACAGCTACAGTGCGTACTCTGCCACGTCTATCGACTAAGGTTGAAACTGGCTTACCTAAATCAAGTGCAAGCTCCGCTATTGCCCTCGCAAACTCTCTGGTTACGGGCATTTCTGGTGGTAACTTACGGCGGTATAGGTTACTTAGTCTTTTAACTTGATTACTTTTTAAACCTGATAACTTTCCGTGTACTTTTTCTATTGTAAAACGCTCCTAACGTTCTTTCTTTCAAAATCTTATTGTTTAGTATCTAAACTGTTTAATGTCGATATAGGTATAGAAACTAGACACAAAGCCTTATTAATCAAACAAAGATTGTTTGTTAAAAAAGGTTTGTCTAGCTGAGTTTTGGGTTGATTGCAGGAGGCAAGGCAGGTGCTTACGGCTACTTTTTACTTGAAGCAGCAGTAAACGATTATGTCCTATGCTGTGCAAATCAAGTCCCAAGAAAATAGTTTGTTGTTCATGATTAGTATTAGTATAGCAGATTTTTATGAATCAGTGTTAAAAGGACAAAAACACCCTAAAGACAGCCTTCATCAAGAGCGGAATGCTCCCGAATCCTCCCAAATCCTCCTTTTTCAAAGGAGGGAGCGAAAAACCACTATCTTGTATATATTTCTAACCTCATCGTTGTTGAAAACGGTGGATCCTGTAATGTCGCAGCCATCACGCTACCGTCGGCATTTAAAGCAACAGCTTGATAGCTATTTCTGTCGCTACTTGGTGCAATAGTCGCAACCTTTTGCCAACTACCACCTGACAGATTGAACACTTCCAAAAAGCCTTGTGACTGCCGTGTGCCTATAAAATCAGTACCTGTTTGCACAAAATTTTGCAAAACTAAAGTCTGCCCATCACTACTCATCGCCATAAAACGCCCTTTTAAATCAGCACTTTGCTGCCAAGAAGCATTTACTAAGTCAAACACAATTGTTCTTGGACCATTTGCATTATTTGTGGAGGCTTGTAAAGCAACACGGTTTTCAACTACACGGTTTCCAGCAGCATTAATAGCACCACGTTCCTCAAAACTAAAGATATTGCTGGTTGCACTCAATTCTGCACTGGACTGCCAAGAATTACCACTTCTAGTGTGTACAAAAGCACCATTGGGTCCGACAACCAGAATTTTTGAGCCATCTCTGTTTATGTCTACTAAGCGAATCGCAAAGTTATCAGCAGTGCTTATCACACCATTATCAGCAATTCGCTCAATTCGACTGAGCTCGAGCCAGTTACCCGCTTGTTGTTGCCAAATCGTGATGTCTTTGTCTAGCAGGGTAAATGAACCATCACTAGTTGTCTTATGACTCAGCGCAGCAATATTCCCATCACCACTAAGTAGGGCTTCCGAATAGCGATGACTTTGGGCATCTAAGGTTGCATTTAAAAAGCGTTGCTCCTGCCAATCTTGACCATTCGCAGATTGAGGCATAAACGTTCGCAGAAGGTCTCGGTGGCTAGTCAGTAAGGTATTGCCTGTTTCATCTA
>CALGZD010000343.1 GCA_937934635.1 uncultured Deinococcales bacterium | reverse complement strand
CACTGACCGAACCTGCTCAAGGCTCATCACTTGCAGACATAACTACAACCGCTACGCTGCAAGAAGACGGAAGTCATCACCTCAAAGGGCAGAAGATTTATATCTCGGCTGGTGACCATGAATTGACTGAAAATATTGTTCACATGGTTTTAGCAAAGATTCCCGACGGTCCTGCTGGTGTCAAAGGTATATCGCTATTTATCTGCCCAAAATATTTAGTAAATGATGATGGCACAGTTGGTGAGAAGAACGATGTTGCACTCGCTGGCTTGCTCCACAAAATGGGCTATCGCAATACGACCTCTACTGTGTTGAGTTTTGGAGAAAAAGATAACTGTAAAGCCTACCTGCTTGGTGAAGCACACAAAGGCTTAAGCTACATGTTTCAAATGATGAATGAAGCACGCATCGGTGTAGGGCTTGGGGCAGCTTGCTTGGGCTATGCGGGTTATAGCTATTCGCTAGAATTTGCAAGAGAGCGTAAACAAGGACGACACGTAACCAACAAAGATCCAGAATCACCACAAGTTAGCATTATTGAACATGCCGATGTTCGGCGCATGTTGCTTGCACAAAAGTCTTATGTTGAAGGAAGCATCGCACTGTGTTTACTTGCAAGTCGCTTGGTCGATGATACAAAAACACTTACAGATGAAACTGAAAAAGAACAGAAACTTGCTCTGCTTGATTATCTAACGCCTGTTGTCAAATCTTGGTCTTCTCGTTATGGCGTTAAAGCAAATGATCTTGCAATTCAGGTTTTGGGTGGGTCGGGCTACATCCGTGAATATCCTGTAGAGCAGTATTATAGAGATAATAGATTAAATCCAATCCATGAGGGTACTGAAGGTATTCAGGGGCTTGATTTGTTGGGGCGAAAAACGACAATTGGTAATGGCAAGCTTTACTTTACATTCATTGCTGCTGTTAAGGAAACTATTGGGGAGGCTAAGGGGCAAGTAGGTTTGGGAGATATGGGAGGGGGGCTCGAGCCCTACCTACACCTCCATCAAGAAACTACCCTTACTCTCACCTCTGCCATGCAAAAAAACCCAAACCTAGCCCTAGCCAATGCCACCGAATACCTCGACTTTACAGGCAAACTTGTATTGGCATGGGTCTGGTTACAGCTAAGTGTTGCTGCTCAGCAAGGCTTAGCTAATAATCCTTCTGAATCTGCCAAAAACTTTTATCTAGGCAAACTCCAAGCTGCCAAATACCACTTTGAGTGGGAATTACCTGAAATGCATAGTCAAGCAGAATTGCTAAAAAGCTTAAACCGAACCCCTTACGACATGCAGCATGAATGGTTTTAACTCACTAGATTATCTTTACTATAGCACTCTAGGAGATAGATACTACATTTTGAATCATGTCTTCAACTATGCCCAGTCTGCAAAATCAAAGCGCACCAAAAAAGCGCCAGTCAAAAACTGGCGCTCAAACTAATCACTATTTTTAGTTTATTTTAGCAGTTAATCGGCGAGCTTCGTAACGAGTAAGAATAAAGCCACTCAGTGTGTACAGTTATTTCGTGAAAACGCTGTTTATTTCTTAACAGGTGTTACAGCTTGATTATCTTCTTCACCTGTACGGATTCGATAAACCTTTTCAACAGGTATCACAAAAATCTTGCCATCACCAACATTACCAGTGCGCGCTGCATCCATAACAGTCTGAATGGTTAAGTCAACAAAATCATCCGAAACACCAATTTCAAGTTTAAGCTTTTCATTTAGCTCTTTCTTAACACGTGTGCCTCTGTAAGTCTCAACCTTTTCACCTTCTCCACCATGCCCTTTTACATTTGACACAGTAAGACCATGAATGCTTTTGTCAAACAATGCTGAGATAACATCAATCAATTTTTCTTTTCGAATAAAAGCAGTTACAAGCTTCATTAGTATTCTCCTAAATTCTAAGTAGCATATTGCTGTACTAAAAGCTCTTCCACGATTTGTTGAACTTCAAACAAATCGACAAACGGACGTGAGTAAGAATGAATCCACTCTATGTAAATCAATATTACGCATATCAATATTACGTAAATCAATACGTTTTCTGACACCATTAGATTTGAACATAGTTCAAATCTAACCCATCAAACAGCAAAGCGGTTTGATGCTTAGTCACCAACAGGAATAAGGATTGCGCCTTCGCCATCACTATAGGCTTCTTCACCATGCATAGCAACATCCAATCCAACATCTTCTATACTGTCTGGAGCACGTAGTGGGAAGAATAATCTTGTGACACTAGCAATGATAAATGTGATAACAACACTGTAACCAATAGCAATAACAACAGCAACTAGCTGCGACATAAATTGTGTTGCACTACCGTTTACATCGCCACCCCAGTTTGTGCTTACAAAAACACCTGTTAGAAGTGAGCCGACAATACCACCTAGACCGTGCGCACCAAAGACATCAAGTGAATCATCTAAACCACTGCTAGCACGCCATTCGATGAATAAATAACAAGGAATTGCTGTAATTAAACCAACTAGGATTGCAGAAATTGGGCTCATAACACCAGCACCTGGTGTAATACCTACAAGACCCACGATAATTGCAGTTGCTAAACCAACAGCAGTAACTTTACCTGTACGAACATAGTCAAGTGTTGCCCATGCAAGGATTGCAGCAGCAGGAGCAAGTAGTGTATTGGTCATAGCAAGTGCAGCAATTGAATCTGCAGCATAAGCACTACCACCATTAAACCCAAACCAACCTACCCACAAGATACCTGCACCTAAAAGTGTAAACGGTACTTGGTGAGGAAGCATAGCTTTGTTGCCATGGTCTTTGCGTTTGCCAATCATGCTTGCGAGTACAAGTGCAGCAATAGCAGCATTGATGTGAACTACAGTACCACCAGCAAAGTCAATAGCATCATTCAAACCAAATAGACCATGATGACCAAAATCAAATAGACCACCGCCCCATACCCAGAATGCCATAACCGCATAGCCTAAAACACTCCAGATAGTAATAAAGAACATATAAGCACTAAAGCGCATACGCTCAACAATTGCACCTGAGATAAGTGCAGCAGTGATAATTGCAAAAGCACCTTGGAAAGCAAAATCTAGAATTAAGGGAATACCATCAAACTGAAGACCAATACCTCTCATAGCAAGGTAGTCAAGGCTTAAACCAAAGAGCGCATGACCTTCACCGTAGGCAAAGCTGTAACCAATGATTGCCCAAGTGATGCTAACAATACCAAGAGAAATGAAGCTCATCATGATGGTGTTGAGTGCATTCTTACGACGTACCAAACCGCCGTAAAAGAATCCAAGACCAACAACCATAAAAATAACAAAGGCTGTAGATACCAAAATCCAGCCTGTATCCGCAGCATTAAGCACAGGTTCAGCATCCTGTGCGTTTACACCTGAAAGTAGCAAAAGTGAGACAAAAGCAGTTGCAATTGTTCCACCCTTACTTAAAAGAGACTTTAAATATTCTGATGTTAAAGACTTTAGTTCTAAAGACTTCATAAGAGTAACCCTCCAAGCTAAGGTTAAAAATTCTCAATGTTGACTCAGACAGTTTGTAAGAACAAGCCTTCAAGTCTTAAAACATTGACTATAAAATTGCTCAAATATTAAGCAATCTTCACAAATAAGAAGGTAGCACAGCATTTTTAGGGATGTCAACAAAAAATCGTTACTAAAACGTTATTGAAATGAACATTTTGCAATAAAGTAAGCTAAAAATGAATAACTGTACAGTTATTTTAAAACATTTGTTATCAAATTGTATATCAAAAACGTATTTTTGAGTCAAGTTCAGGGTCAGATAGGCAAACTAATTTTAACAATAGTTCATATTTTTGGCAAAATTATTGCCAAAAAGTGTATTTCATGAGAATCTGTGCTACTTTTTGAAGAACAAATTACAAAATTGTTGCTAAAATCTTAATACTTGCACCTATCACAAAACAGTTTGTCAAATTCATGCAAATGTACAGATTTTTTTTTACACTTTGCAAGTATTGAATGCTAACAGTATTTTTGTTTAATTTTGACTCTATCAGTATGGTTTTTGTAGCTTAGTTGAGTCTAATGTACATAGATTTTCTACCGTTTTATCTATATCATGAGCTAACTATGGACTATTACGAGCTACTAGGCTTGGATAAAACAGCAAGCGCCAAAGAGGTCAAATCTGCCTATCGCAAACTGGCTATGCAATATCACCCTGACCGAAACCCCGGCGACGCAGAAGCAGAAGAAAAATTTAAACAAATCAATGAAGCTTACGCTATTCTCTCTAATGCAGAAAAACGTCAGCGCTATGACACTTACGGCAGCGCCGATCCACAAGCGCAATTTAGTGGTGATATCTTTGATATCTTTAATAGCTTTTTTGGCGGTGGTATGAGTGGTGGCATGAGTGGTGGCATGGCTGGAGCAGGGCAAACTGTTCGTAGCCGTGGCTTTGATGGTGAAGACCTTGAAGCAAATTTAGTCATTAGCTACGAGCAGGCTCGAGCTGGCGAAACAGTCCCCCTACAAGTAGAAAGAATGCAAGCCTGCGACAGGTGCGACGGTAAAAGGGCCGAGCCAGGCAGCGAAGGCAAAAAGACTTGTCCAAGCTGTCAGGGTGCAGGTCAAGTCAGGCGCCAAACACAAAGCATCTTTGGCACAATGGTCAGTAACCAGATTTGCCAACAGTGCCGTGGTGCTGGTGAAGTCGTTATTACGCCTTGTGGCAAATGTAGCGCTTCAGGAAGGCAACAAAGCACCAACACCGTTGATGTAAGCCTACCAAAAGGTATAGATGGCGGTTATCGCTTACGCATTCCTCAAGAAGGCAATGCAGGCGTAGACGGTGGACGTAGTGGTGACCTCTACGTTTACATAGACATAGAAGAGCACGATTACTTCACTCGTGATGGTGATGACCTTCACTACCGTTTAGATATAGGTGTTGCACAAGCCACACTTGGCTCTGCATTTGAAATCCCAACCATAGATTCAGAAGAAGACAACGAAGCGCTCAATATACCCGCAGGAACACAACCAGGAGAAGAATTTCGTATACGGGGCAAAGGTATGCCACGTTTACAACGTCCTGGCACAGGCGATTTAGTTGTAACTGTCAATGTAGTCGTACCTAGTAAACTTAGCCCAGAAGCTAAAGAAGCTATGGAAAACTATGCACAATTTGCCAATGAAGAAATCGAAGAAAAAGAAAATCTCTTGGATAGAATCAAAGGGTTGTTCAATTAAATCCCTCTGCGCTCTTTCTGTACTATTTTTTCAGTATTAGTTTGTTAATCAATGAATATTCTCATTACAGGTGCAACAAGTGGAATTGGCTTTGAGCTCGCTAAGTGTTATCAAGAAGCTGGTGAGCATAGGCTTGTATTGATTGGTCGAAAGTCTCTACAAGATTTATCAGATCCACTCTTTACACAAAATAACTATGTTCAACTAGACTTGAGTCAAAGCTTTGCAGTATCACAAAAAGAAGTTTCACAGAAATCTGAACAACTTACTATTTTAGAAGCTTTTTTTCAAACACAAAAAATAGAGTCTTTAGATTTAGTCATACACAATGCTGGCATCGCACTCTATGGACCAAGTCACCTACACGCCAGTGAAGCATTAACAACACTGCTAAATACAAATTTAAAAGCGCCAATAGCGCTTAGTCATTACCTTCTACCTTTCGTACAAACATCAAAAGGCAAACTAGTATTTATAAGCTCTGTAGCTGCACATTTAGCTACTGCTGACTATGTTGAATATATCGCTAGCAAAGCAGCACTCGAAGGTTTTGCTCGAAGTTTACGTGCTGAAAAAGATGTCCGTGTACAAATCATTCGACCAGGTGCAACGCAAACAGATATCTTTGCAAAAGCTGGGATAAGCTCTGAACAGGTTAATCCTAGTTCCTTTAGCAGTGCAGCACAAGTAGCTAAGGCAATTCACAAAAGCATTCAGTCTTCAGACTTAGATACAACAATTCAACTTAGCAACAAAATCTTAAGTTTTATAGGACGCTTCTTTGCACCGCTTCTTGATAGATTACTAATCCGTATCGCAAAAAACAAAAATCCCACAATTAACTAAAAGTACATCTGCAAAATAGATGCTACAAAAAGCTCTTCCACGATTTATTGACCCTCGTCAATAAATCGGCGAGTGGAGGCAAGTAATACCGAAGTGAATCATAAATGTCATAATCGGAGTTAAAGCATATTTTGTGTTGCTAAAGATGGCATTTGTAATAATAAACTCCGCAGCATAAACAGATAAGTAAAGCTCAATCTTATGGTGCTATGCCTTTAACAGATTGCTTAGTACTTTTCTAACTGATGGAATCTTTTTTGCAATTGCAAAGAGTATCAGCTTTATTGTCTAGGACAACAAAACTATTGCGAATACTGAGTTCAATTGTCTCAAATTATGCGTTTGTTATCGACTTTCTTCGTTTAGGAAGCACATAAACATGTTTCTAGCCACACTGTTTGCCCTTTAACTCAAACCAAAAATCTAAACACAAAAAAGAGCATAAAAAAGAGCATAAAAAAGAGGTGGTGTCTTTCGACACCACCTCAAAACATCTTTATATCAAGCTAGTACTTAGTTACAAGTAACTGTACAAGATTGATACTGAGCTAGTTGAGCACGTAGCGACTCAAGTTCACGCTCTAGAGATGCTGTATAAGCAGATTGATTCGGGGAAGAATACAGAGCACAGAAATCATAGAAAGAACGTACGAAGCTTGCATACGGTTCTTCGATGAGACCTGTTGGACCTTGTGGACCTGCTGGACCCATTGGACCTACTGGACCTGGAGCACCATTAGTACCATTAGCACCTGCTGGACCCATTGGACCTGGACCACCATTTGCACCTGCTGGTCCTACTGGACCTACTGGACCTGGAGCACCTACTGGACCCATTGGACCCATCGGACCTGGACCACCATTTGCACCTGGAGCGCCTACTGGACCTGCTGGACCCATTGGACCCATCGGACCTGGACCACCGTTAGCACCTGGAGCGCCATCAGCACCATTTAGACCATTAGCACCTGGAGCGCCAACTGGACCTGCTGGACCCATTGGACCCATTGGACCTGGACCACCGTTAGCACCTGGAGCGCCTACTGGACCTACTGGACCTGCTGGACCCATTGGACCTGGACCACCATTTGCACCGTTACGACCTGGAGCACCTACTGGACCTACCGGACCTGCTGGACCTTGTGGACCTGCAGCACCGTTACGACCTGGAGCACCTGGAGCACCGTTACAGTCTAGTGAATCTACACGACCGTCGCCATTGCGATCTTCGTTCGCATCGCCAACGCCGTTTCTATTTAAGTCAAAACAGCTTATGCCTGCTGGACCTTGTGGACCTGCAGCACCGTTACGACCTGGAGCACCTACTGGACCTGCTGGACCTGGACCACCGTTAGCACCTGGAGCACCTACTGGACCTACAGGACCGACTGGACCCATTGGACCCATTGGACCTGGACCACCGTTAGCACCTGGAGCGCCTGTAGCACCTACTGGACCTGCTGGACCCATAGCACCTGGAGCACCAACTGGACCTACAGGACCTACTGGACCTGGACCACCGTTAGCACCCGGAGCGCCTACTGGACCTGCTGGACCCATTGGACCCATCGGACCTGGACCACCATTTGCACCTGGAGCGCCTACTGGACCTGCTGGTCCCATTGGACCTGGACCACCATTTGCACCTGCTGGACCCATTGGACCTACTGGACCTGGACCACCGTTAGCACCTGGAGCGCCTACTGGACCTGCTGGTCCCATTGGACCTACTGGACCTGGACCACCATTTGCACCTGCTGGACCCATTGGACCTGGACCACCGTTAACACCTGGAGCGCCTACTGGACCTGCTGGTCCCATTGGACCTACTGGTCCTGCTGCACCGTTACGGCCTGGAGCGCCTGGAGCACCTGCACAGTCAAGAGCATCTACACGGCCGTCGCCATTGCGATCTTCGTTCGCATCGCCAACGCCGTTTCTATTTAAGTCAAAACAACTAACGCCTGCTGGACCAGTTGCACCGGGGGGACCTGCCGGGCCTGCTGGACCTGGAGCACCATTTGCACCTGCTGGACCCGCTGGGCCTGCTGGTCCCATTGGACCAGGAATCATTGGAATTGAGAAGCTAGTACGTGGTGCACAGCTTAGTTCCACCTGAACACGCTGTTCAGATGCACCGCCACCATTTACTCTAACTATCATTTCTCCAACAACAGATGTTGTGCCAAAAATTGCAATTGGGTCGGTTGGGCAGAATGTTAAGAATTCTACAACATCGCGACCTGAGTTTCTAATATCATTTCTTGCTTCAACTACACCGGAATAAGAAAGAACGCGTAGCCACTCGAAACCACCTTGGGACAATGTTTCAGTGACATCATACTCGTAACGTTGATTTGTTACATTTTGTACAACAAAAGTAGCTTCCCTAGTTTCATTTGAACTGGAAGCCAATCTTACAGTGTGGACACGAGGTGTCGGATCAGGCACTTCGATCACTGCAAGTACTTCAGAGGTACCCAAGAAACCACCTTGAACCTGAGCAAATGCAGGCACGCACAATGCGAGCAACATCACACTAAGAATTAAAGGTGTAGAGATTCTTCGCAACCAATTGGCAGAAGAAGCCCGTCTCCTAAAGGTTCTCATGTTTTTTATACCCCTTCCTCAAACTACTTTCCCTAGAATCTAAAATTTTGGTCGAACTTTGCAACAGTGAGGAACCATCACCGATTACAAACAAGCTTAAAAAACTTGTACGCAAATTAAAAATTATTTGTGCAAACTGAGTTCATAGCACGCCAATTAGATTGACTTAGCTTTGATGTCACAAACATTAACCATCAATCAATATGACCACAAAACGCTCAAACTACCTAAAAAAACTAATGGTTTTAGGCTTATAGGTTTTACGTGTAATAGTTTTAATTTTGATGGTTTGAATTTCGACATTAAACTTCCCAGTTTAGAATATTTCACAATACAACTAAAAACATAACTTTAATTTCTTAGCATCATTAGTTTAACTAGATGTATCACCCAAAAAACTAACACATATATTAAAAAATCTTTAGAATCAAATATATTGCAAAACAAATCTATTTAAGCACTTCACTAACTGTATATTTGTACCGTACAATTAGACAACATCAGACAACATCTTCACAGTATCTTTTTAACTTTTTTGAGTGTCACAGCTTCAAAAAACCTGATACTCTTACACTAAATTTCGACTTCATTACTTATGAAATCTAGAACCACTACTTACTGGGACCATTACTTAGATTGTTATCTATTTAGATAATTCACCCTATTAGATAACTTACAGCGTTTCCACGAAATAACTGTACGCTCAAGTCATCTAATCACTATTCACAACCTATACTTCTCAAAACCACCACTTCAAATCGTTATTAAATTTCAAGCTGTCAGATCTCAAAAAGTAAAAGAGTTCTCCATTCAGTTTAATTTAACGATATTGCACTAAACGCTAAAGTAGAAAAATTAACTAAAAACACTTTTATGAACTTAACGTTAAACTACAAAATCGTTTCTTGATGTACTAACTACTGGTGTACTAACTACTACGGTGTTTTAACTAGGTATTCTAAGTGTTCTAATGGTGCTCTAAATACACAAATGTAAGGATAAAACACAATAATAAAATAGAATGACCTTTGTCAATGCCATTTTCCTCATGAAAGCCATTTGTTTCTCTCATGACGTTATGCGTTTTCGATACTGTATTTGTCTTAGATAAAAACTAGATAAAAAAACAAGCGTTAATAGCTACAATTACACAACTATCTGATTTATACTAACTTGTGCCTTCTATAGCTGAATTGCGACAGCGTTTAAAAAGACCTTTAGAGCTCGAGCGCTCCACTGGCTTCCAAGATAGTGCCGTAGTGGGAGGCTTAGAGAAATTAGTCACTACACTCGGTAAACCCTTTGCAGACATTCGAGCTGTGCTAGAGGGTTACAGTGAATTAGATGCTACGGCACGTGAAGTCAAGCTTGAACAAGCATTAGCTTTATTAAAAAATGCTGAAGAAAAAGATGCCCAAAAAGAGAAGGTATCTTCTGCAAAACAGATCCAGACTGGCCCCCAAATAATTGAAACTCAAAAAAAAGAAGCTACTCAAAAAGAGAAAGTAAGTTTAAAAGCAACTCAGTTAGATGAATTATTGGGCTCGAGCCTAGTCCCTATAGGCGCACAAGCACCCAAAAAACTCTCTGCAATCGGCATAGATAGCTATCGAACACTCCTGCACTACTACCCAAAACGCTACGAAGATAGACGGGTACTCCCCTACTTTGCCGCTCTAACAGATGAAGAAACCGTAACCGTCGGTGGTACAGTCGTCAGCCGAAAAGGCATGAAAAGCCGTAAAGGATTGTCAATATTAAGAGTCAGTCTCGAAGACAAATACGGCGCAAAGCTCACTGCAATCTGGTTTAACCAACCTTGGCTCGAAAAACAAATCTTTCCTGGGCAAAAGCTTATTGCTACAGGAAAAGTGAAAAGACGTGGCAAACAGCTTGACCTAAACGTCACACATTTTGAAATTGACGATGACGGACAGACCAGCCTATCTAGCGGAAGAATCGTAAGCATATATGCCAGTACACAAGGACTTTCACAAGCCTATATTCGTAAAGCAATCCACACCTTACTGACGTCACTAGAAACTATTCCTGACCATTTACCTAAAAAATGGCTAGGTGATTATGGGCTCATATCTTTAAAACAGGCTATTTATGGCGTTCACTTTCCTGAAAACGAAGAAGAGTTACAAAGAGCTATTAAACGTTTAAAGTTTGACGAGTTTCTATTTTTAGAACTAAGAATTTTGCTCAATCGTGACTACGATGCACTTGGAAAACAACATAAAATCACCAAAAAAGAGCTGGCAACGTTTACAAAAGAACTGCCCTTTGAAATGACAAAAGCGCAAAAACGTACCCTAGATGAAATCCTCACTGACATGAAATCACCAGGTCAGATGGCCAGATTGCTCCAAGGTGATGTGGGTTCTGGTAAAACTGCTGTGGCAGCAGCAGCAATTTTTGTGGCTGTCAAAAACAAACGTCAAGCTGTCTTGATGGCTCCAACTGAGATTCT
>CALGZD010000342.1 GCA_937934635.1 uncultured Deinococcales bacterium | reverse complement strand
GTTATCTTCTAAATAATCATCTAACCAACGGTCTAGTGATGGGTAGTTATTCCGTACTTCTGTTAAACGAAGTTCACCATCTTCTTTAAGCTCAAGCTCAGCTTTGAGATCCTCAGCCAAATCAGCACTAATATCCTCATACTGACTATCTGAATACTCACTCTCACCCGCATTACTCTCACCATCTGTAGAAACTTCAGAAGCGAGATTTGTTGTAAGTACATCACCAAGTGACGTGTCAAAGGCACTTTCATAGTCTGACAGATTAGCCTCAACGCCTCGCAAATCAACAGGTGCTTTAATAGCTGAATCACTTTCGACACTATCTATCTCACCCTGTTTTACTAAATCCTGTTTTACTAAATCCTGCTCTTCTGGCACTTGATGCATAAAGATACTATCTAGTGGATTATCTTTCACCAGTTCTTGTGCTAAAGATTGAAGTAATTTCTGATCTTTTTCTAAACGACGAAGTAGGCTTTTAGCCGTTTCTAAACTCTCATCCAAGCGTCGTCTAGCTCTAATTGACACTTTGGTGAGCATATCTCGCTGCCCATCTAAATAGCTAAGTAAACCCAATAATTTAAAACTTGTAGCATTATTTAAAAAAGCAACTTTATTTGCCTTTTGAATAAACTTATCTATACGGGCTTCAAAATTGAAAATCCAATCATCATTCTGGGCTCGAGCCTTCTCAAGTAGTTCCCATGCCTGTGGCAATTCTCTGCTAATGTCACCCGCTTCAATTTGCCCACGTATACGCTCAAGCTGCCCGTGAAAGGTTTCAACATCACCAGGGTTATCGCTAAGTAATTGACTGCTCTCGGCTTCCAAGCGGTGAAGTTCAGAAAGCTGACGATTAAGCGCACGATCACACGCCAAACGCACCTGATGGTGAATATCAACAACAGCAGAAAAGTTATTTTTTGCCAAGTCTTTTTCGGCAAGTTCTAACTGTTCTCTAAGCTTCTCGCTTTCCAATAACGAAACTTGACGAAGCAAGTGTTCATAATCTCTTTCAAGGTATACCTTCAGATCATCACGTAAATCTTGTATACGAGCTGCTGATTTTTCAAAATTCTCAGGGCTGATATCTTCATGGTTCATGCGCTCTGATAAACCTTGTAAACTCCGTAAGGTGTCATGAAACTTTTGTCTGAGCTCATCAACACGTGGCATAGCACGCAACTCTGCAATCCAGTCCTGAAGTTGTTCACGCTGCATGTTTCGCTCATCATGCGACTGCATCAGCGCACTCGCTTCAAACACCGCAGCCAATCGGTGACCTGCAGCAATCAACTTGTCATCATAGCGCTTATCTTTACTAGCACGTTTTAGATCAGCAATGTTTTTTGCAAAAGCACGTCTTGATTCATCATCAACAAAACGCTGATAACTATTATAGGTACTTACAAATTCATCCAGCGCTTCTATTTGTTGCTCAAGCTTGGTTAACTTTCGACGCCCACGTTTGTTTTGCTTAGCTTTCTGCTTAGGTGCATTGTTAAAGGCTTGCGTTTGCTGCATCAGCATTCGGTGATGATCACGAATTTCTTTAACATCTGCCCTATTTGGCAAGGCAACATTGAGTACCTGTGTCGTCACTTGTAGCGCACGATTAAGTGCTTTTGTTTCTAAACCTTGCTGTACATTATCTAGAGCACTATCAATCTCTATAAGCTCAGCTTTTAGCTGATCACGCAGTTCATTTTTTGCAAGCTTAAGATAGTCTTGAAACCTTGGTAGTTCTTCAGCTACCGACTGTTCTTCTTTTAAACGTTTTCGTAAGGCTCTTAACTGTTTGGACAAATCTTGACGGTAATCAAAAACATTAGTGTAACGCTGAGCAAGTTTTTCTAAATAGCGTGATTGCTCTGCCAACTCAAGTTGTTCAAAACTAACAACTTCTTTTTCAACAGGTCTATCTTTCTTGTTCCAATTCAGGATACCACGCTTACTACTTTTCTCATGCTCAAGACTAATCTCAACAGGAACACCCTTGGCAACAGCCATCAAGCGTAACTCTTTAACTAACTCATCGCCTCTATCTTGCTCAGCACTACCAATACGTCTATCTTCTTGAAAACGTTTTAGACTCTTATACACACGTTTAAGACGGTTGTATTTGGTATCGTCAAGATTTTTAAACGCAGCTAAACTACGTTCCAAGTAACTAATACTCTCTGCCTGAATCAGGAGTGCATCTTGATAGCGTTCATGTAAGTGTTTGCGTTGTTTTTTAGCGGCAACTAAAAGTGAGCTGGCACTACTACCTTTGGCAAGTTCTTCAGAAATCAATTGAAGTTGGGCACGAAATTTATGCATTTCGGACCATTCAACATAAAGCTTATACGGCTCGAGCCAAGCTTCATATTTCGCAAGTTGCTCTGACTGCTTTTGCAACTTTTGCTCTATAGATTGTTTCTCTTTACTTGCCATAGCTTAGTTAACTTCAAAGATACAAAGTACCTTGTTACTCTCTTAAAAAAAGTTTTATAGCAGATAGATAGTTTAGCTTAAATATAGCGTTTCCACGTAATATTGACCTATTGACCCATGCTAAATGAGTTCGTTCCTACTCGCGCTGTGTGGTTTTCACAGACATCTGCATCGCCGATTTACTGACCCTAGTCAGTAAATCGTGGAAGAGCTTTATGTATTTAGTCTATCAAGCTTTTTTCTGAATGCAACATTATCAACATGCTTCATAGCTTCTAACAGTTAGCTTATCGTAGCTAAAACCATCTAACATCATACTTTCGTTGGAGGGAAGCAAATAGCTTTATTTTATACTAGAACTATGAATCCTGATAACTATACCCTAAAAGAGTTTGATCCAAAAACTGTATTTAGATAGCTAAGAAATTTGCTGAAAGCTACTGCCCAAAAATGTCACAAAAAAATGACACTCAAGGTTTAGAAAGAGCTTCAAAAGTAAGTTCAAAATTAGCTTCACAAGTAATAGCAATTAAGCAACGATTAATAGGCTGCTTACTTTCTTCAAAATATAGCTCATCAGTCTTGGCTAAGCCTTCATTTGAGTAGAAAAGCATTAAGTTTACTACTAAATCTCACTAACAATGCTCACAAATGCGTGTTATTCTTTCGGTTGCTAATTGTTGTGGGTGATGGCATGAAGTAATGCTGGTTAAATACTAAAAATCCAGCTTAACAAAGTGGCGCGCCCGACAGGATTCGAACCTGTGACCTTTCGCTCCGGAGGCGAACGCTCTATCCAACTGAGCTACGGGCGCATGCTTCAAAAGCTAGCATGTCACTCTATAACTGTCAAGAAATTCAACTAAAATTTTTGACATTATTATTAATATCCTCTTGATTGAGTACAAAAGGCACAAGTTAGTTCATAAATAACTTTTGTTAAAAAGGACATATTTTCTATGAGATTAAGTCGACGTACAAACACTATCATTCTTTGGGTTATCTCCATCGCTATGCTTATTGCGATGCTAATTGCCTATACACCAGGTCAGTTAACAGGTAACCGGAATCTTACAGGCGAAAATGTGCCTGTTATGCAGCTTGGCAATGGCTTAGAAATTTCTGAATTAGAAGTTTCAAGAGCACGTCAAAATCCTCCGTTTAACTTAATAAGCAATGAGCAAATTGGCGATGATTTGCAAACCTTGATGTTAGATGATCTCATCAATGAAAATTTGTTGCGTCAAGAAGCTAGCAAGGTGCGGATAAGTGGTGGTGAGGTACGTGCTGCTGTCAATGAATTCCGTGAAGATAACGGTTTTGCGGGTAGTCGAAATGACCAAGCCTATCTTCGTGCGATTAACCAACAGGGCTTTACCGACCAAAGTTTCCGTGAATTTGTTCGTGACAATGAGCGTCTTGAGAAATACCGTGATGGTTTGACCGAAGGTATTGAAGTTAGTGATGCTGAAGTTCAAGCTTACTTCGATACAAACCGTGACCGTTATCGTACTGAAGAGCAAATCAAGGCACGTCAGATTATTGTTTCTGAAGAGCAGCTTGCACAGGAGTTGAGAGTCAGAGCTATCAATGGTGAAGATTTTGCAGCACTTGCTAGTGAGTATTCAATTGAAGGTGC
>CALGZD010000341.1 GCA_937934635.1 uncultured Deinococcales bacterium | reverse complement strand
ATGATTACTGCCTCACACAACCCACCTCCGTACAGTGGTTTCAAGCTCAAAGGCCCCTATGGGGGTACTGCTACGCAGGATATTTACAAAGCAGTTAGTAAACTCACCAATGAAACAGCCTATGAAGATGTTAAATATATTCCTGAAACATTTACAGATATACAAAACTTTGATATTCGTGATGCTTACTTTCAACAGCTAAGCAAACTCGTTGATATTGACCTATTGCAACAGGTTGAATTCAAGCTCTGCCACGAGGCAATGGGGGGTGCTGCAACAGGTTGGATTAAAGCATTCATCGAAAGATACACTCTTGCTATTGAATGCACTGAACTTCATCCACAAGTAGACCCTATGTTTTACGGTGTCAATCCTGAGCCTATTGACCTAAATCTTGATGCTGCCAAAAACTATCTCAAGCATAATAGCTGTGACTTACTGGTTGCTACTGATGGTGATGGTGATCGCCTTGGTGCTGTCTTGCCAAATGGAGATTTTTTCAACTCACACCAAATCTTTGCTGTGCTCATAGATTTGATGCATAAAAAAGGTTTTAGTGGCAAAATTGTCAAAACTTTTACCGTCTCAAGGCTTATTGAAAAGCTTGCACAAAAACGATCAATCGAGGTTATCGAAACACCTGTAGGGTTCAAATACATCGTTGATGCCATGCTAGCTGAGGATATTCTTGCTGGCGGTGAAGAATCTGGTGGCATTGGTGTAGCAGGGCATATTCCTGAACGTGACGGCATTGCCAATAGTCTATTGCTCGTTGAAGCCATGGCAAAGGCAACTATGCCTTTAGATAAGCTTTTTGAAAGCTTTGAAGCTGAAACAGGTTGGAAACACAGCTATGACCGTCTTGACCTTCATTTGCAAGGTAATGACTTGAAAGATGCGGTCATGACCAGCTTAGAAACCCCTCCAGAACGCATTGCTACTAGAGCACTTGAGTCTGTAGAAGCACTTGATGGCATCAAGCTCAATCTATCTGGTAATGCGTGGCTGATGTTCAGAGCTAGTGGGACTGAACCCGTCTTAAGAATTTATTGTGAGGCTGGAAGTCCTGCCGAGGTTCAAAAGTTGCTGTCTTGGGCAGATGGTTTTGTTAAAACGCTTCAAAATACTGCATAGCCAATACCCAAACTATGGTTCTAATCAGCAGTACCATTCTAATCAATAGAATGCGCTATACTTTAACTATATGGTTTCGGCACTAAATACTAAGTTCACTAAATTCTGGACTACCTTTTCCCTAGTCTTTATACTCAGTTTGATAGCTTGGGCGGGCTCGAGCTCTGTCACCCTCAGCATAAACGGTCTACCTGCAAATACTCCAGCAGCAGTTTCTTTAAGTAGTTTTGAAGCAGGCGTTAGGCTTTACTTAAATTCAAGTACGACGATCAATGATTTACCTAGCGGTAATTACAAAGCAGCAGTTATTCCAGTAATTGCCAATGGCATAAATTACAACCCTCAAGACAAAGCATTATCTTTTTTTCTTGAAGACAACCAAAACCTTAGTTTGAACATCAACTACTTAGAAGACACAACTGTGGTTCGCAATCCTGCGGTTATTCAGACTGCAGTTGCAAGAAGTTTACCTATCCATACCGTTATGGGTGCAGACATAGGCACAGTAAACAATAATCAAACAAACATAGCTGTGCAACAACCATTAACCCCAGAAACTAATCAAGAGTTTCAAGCACGAAACTTTCTTTCAAACTCTAACAATTTAAGCACCAATAATTTGAGTTCGAGTGGTCTTCCTGGCGTACGCCCTCTACCTTTTGCACTAGGTGGCAATAATTCACTGGGTAGTAGTAATTCACTGGGTAGCAATAACTCCAGTGTTAGCTCTCCCCCTCAGTTTTCATTACCTAACACAAATCAATTTGCCCTTCAAAACCCAGCACCAACCACAGAGCTACCGTTTCAATTACCGTCTTATCAAACACTCTTCTCAACTGGCAACAACTCTGTTGGGAACAATTCAAATCCTAGTAGCGCACCGTTTGGTTCATACGAATGGCAAGCTGCACAAAATGGTGGTCAACAACCTAATCAGTCGTTCAGCCAAGCGCCCATACAAACACCTGTACAAAACCCCCTTCCACCACTCACCAGTATCTTTGGAAATCTTTTCAATAACTCTTTTTTTCAAAGACCAAATCAAACAGCTACAACTCAACCAAGTCAGCAACCTGTACAACCAGCACCACCTATTGCAAATGTGCCAAGCAATTTTAGTTCCACGATGCAAAATCCTTTACTTCAGCAACCAATTACTGGCACAACAAGTACTAGCACGACAAGTACTGGCATTATCAGCAACAATGCTAGTACCTCATCTCGCAACAACACCATTACAGGAAAAGTTTGGCAAGACCAAAATCAAAACCTAGGCTTCGAAGCTTTTGAATCAACCATAGAAGGTATGCGTGTTTATTTAGACCTTAATAGTAATAACCGTTTAGACCCTAATGAACCCAATACCCTTACCAACCCATCAGGAATTTATGAATTTAGAAATTTAGCCACAGGAACTTACAAAGTAAGTCAAGACATGCCTGTTGGTTGGAGCAATCTTTACGCTGGTCCTACACAACAATCTGGTTCTGGTATAGCACCGCAGGTCGTTGGGGGATGGAATGCCAATATCAATTCGTTTCCATTCATGACGGCGCTAGTATTAAATCAAGATATTCAAACCGCAAATGGACAACGCTTTGCAGCAGGTACAAGATGGTGTGGCGCAACCTTGATTGCAAGTCGCTGGCTTATAACCGCAGCACACTGCGTACACCCTAGTCAAAATAACTTAGGCTTTAACTTACGTCCTGAAATGATTGGTGTACTGCACAATGAAAGCTTTATTCCAACTCAGGGTGTAAACCCAAGACAACTTGTAGGTGTTCGCCGAGTCATTACCCATCCTAGTTTTCAAATAGCGACCTTTCGCAATGACATTGCACTGCTCGAGCTAACCCAACCTCTCACACAATCCCGTGCACTTTTGCCAAACAGAAGCACATCCCAACAACTCACACAAGTTGGCAACAGTGGTACTGTTTTAGGCTGGGGTAGTACTACAGCACCAACTAGTAATAATGCATCACTCCAATTCTCAAACCAACTACAGCAGACCACCTTGCCTTTTATAAACGACAACCAATGCAGGCAAATGCTTGGCAATATTTTCAATGGCGAAAATATGTTGTGTGCAGGTTTACCACAAGGCGGTCGAGATGCTTGCCTTGGTGACAGCGGTGGTCCACTACTTACAAGGGTTCAAAATCAAAATACTTGGGCACTTGTAGGCATCATCAGTTTTGGTGAAGGCTGTGCTGAGGCTGGAAAACCTGGTGTATACACAGACCTTGGTAACTACTTTGATAGTTTTATCAACCGCTATATCACACCTGAAGCCTCACAAAGCTACCGTGTAAGTTTTAATGGTGGAAACCAGCAACAAAGCGTCTATTTTGCTAACTTTAGATAGAACTAACTATTCATACTGCTACATTTTAGCTGTGCTAAACTAAAGCAGATTTCCATAGGATGGGCTGTGCCCATCGCCTTTGATTTTTTCTAAGTTTATGAAAGAGGAACATTTTTGTCAGACTACGAAAACTATTATGACGATTACGACTACGAAGACGATTCAGGCGAGAGTTTTGGTAAACGTAAAGATAAACGTAAACCCAAAGGGCAGCGTTCAGTAAAACAATTAGGCTCTAACGAGCGTGAAAAAAAGTTTGATGACTTCGGTCTACAGAACTTACACGAAATGGGTCTAGTTGACGAGCTCATCAGTGAACTAAAAAGTGGTAAAGAAGCTACCGTTTACCTTGTTAAAGGACCAGGTGAAAGACCAGAGAGCTACATGGCAGCAAAGCTTTACCGTGATGCTGTGGTTCGTTCTTTCAAAAAAGACTTAGTGTATAAAATTGGTCGCTATATCAACAAAGCGAGAGAAAAGAAGGTCTACAGCCTGAGCAGCAAAGCTGGCTTAGACCGTGAGCTTGCGCTTTGGGTACAACATGAATATGACCAACTCTGGTTTTTATACAATGAAGGTTTGCCTGTACCCAAGCCCATGCTTGGTCCAAAAACCAACGACCTGTCACAAGCAGGGCGAGTTGTGTTGATGGAGCTTATTGGCGATAAAGATGAACCAGCACCAAGATTAGCTGATGCTAGTTTGACAGAAAAAGAAGTTGAATTTGCTTATGAACGTAGTCTAAAAATCTTGATTGACCTACTACGTTTAGAGCGTGTACATGGTGATTATTCTGCCTTTAACTTGCTTTGGCACAATGGCGATATCGTCATGATTGATTTTCCGCAGATGGTAAGCATTGAAGAAAATCCACAAGCCTTGGAGATATTGCAACAAGATTTAGACTCGCTGTGTAGTTCGTTTAGAGCGATGGGTTTGGATAAAGATCCAGAGCAGCTTTTTAGCTATGTTGTTAAAGAAGCTAATGTTGATCCTATGTTGTTGGCGAAGAAACGGTT
>CALGZD010000340.1 GCA_937934635.1 uncultured Deinococcales bacterium | reverse complement strand
ATTTGGTCCGGGTGCCCCCATAGGCATAGCAAAACGCTGCATCATCATACAAGGGTCGCTATCAAAATACTCAACAAGTCGTGGTGCACTATAGGCATCTACACGGTCAATAATCGCAGGATCACCCACTTGAATCTGACCTTCACTCAAAATCGTTGGCACAGGCACAACCATGGCGAAATCTTTAACATCGCCTTGGTAGTCATTTGCCATAGTAAGAATAGTACGCTCACCATCTCTAGCAATAATTACCTTCGATGACTCATTAAACAAATCAGCATCTGCTTTTGATACGTAAAAACCACAAAAGGCAAATACAGATTGGGCTGATAAAAGTAACAAACAGAGTAATAATCTCATGTTGTTTTTATATCACTGAGTGCTCTTAAAGTTGTGAGAGGAATTTCTTATATCTACTGTTTTATTTCTATAACTGTGGTGCTTTCACAAGACAATAATAATCATGCTTTTTACTAAACCCTAAGGTCTTAAAAATATCAATAAGCTTTGGATCAGCATTGTTCAAAGAACTGTGTAATCGACCTAATGGGCTACGACTCGCAAGTTCATCAATACTGCTTAACATCACACGTTTAAGCATCTCAGTAGAGTGACGGTGTTCCTGAAGCACTCCTACGCCACTCAAGTAATAGACAGTATCTAAATCATCAGCGTAGTTACCACCACTTTGGTAAC
Source organism: uncultured Deinococcales bacterium (assembly GCA_937934635.1). The sequence goes on along the minus strand of CALGZD010000340.1, from coordinate 2,271 downwards.
GACCAAAGAGTGCGTAACCAATCGCTTCTTGCTCTAAGCTTTCTCTGGCTAGAAACCACAAATCAGGACTAAACTTTCCGGGCATACGCTTGAGATACGTCCAGTAATTTTGATGTGGTTGATAGCCTTCAGCAGCTTCAAAAACCTTACGGAATTCTTCTTCGAGATTTAGTGACCACGCTTCTAATACCAAATTGCTTTCTTTTGTGATGAAGTCAGAAAGCTCCACTTCTAATTCAAAAATTTGGTCCAAGCGAAAATCTAATGCTTCAAAAACTGGCACAAGCGCATGACGCTGCTCTTCAGCCAAGTTATACAGTGGGCAAAGGACAGATTCGTGCTCGAGCTCACCTAAAACATGCTTTACCAAATGTGCTAAATCTTCAGCCTTCTCGTTAAACCAAATATTACTCAGGTGCAAACTCTTGATGTCATCTTCTGCTTCATCTGCAGCGTACAAGCCCGCTAGTGGTCTTTCATCATCATCTAGGTAAATAAAGCAGTACTCAGTTTGATTTTCCAACAAACTAAGCTGCTTAATAAATTGCCTTGAAATAGCACGAGGGTCACTGTGACCAATAAAGCTGTAGCTACTGGCCATAAACCATTCAAGTTCATCGGGAGCAAGTTTACGTATCATAGACACACACCATTAATATTCACACTCACAAGTTAGCAGTGTATCAGATATAGCTAAGTCATCATTGAGAAAATATCAGCTTTTAAAACACACTTGAAACACACTCGAAACACACTTAAAACACATTAGGAAGCACACAAACCTAACTCCTTTGCCATAACAGTCATGTTGAAAGATAACAAAATAAAAAAGCCTAGGGAAAACCCTAGACTTTTTTATGCGAAAAAAGAAGCTTAGTCAATATCTAAAATTATAACGTTAACGACGTAAGGCTCGATTCTGTTCGTGTTTTAAATCTAAACGAATACGTTCAAGTGATTCAGCCAACTCAGATAATTCATCATCATAGTTCATATCTATTCTGTTATTTAAATCGCCACGACTAAGTCTACGAGCACTGCGAATCAACTTACGAATCCCACGTGTCAATATTTCACCAACTGCTAGTGAAAGCACAATCGAAGTCAGTAAGGTTGCTAAAACAGGCAAACCAGCTTTTCGTAGTAAGGCAGCAAACTGCTGTCTAACGCTTTGGTTTCTTACACCTGAAAAAGATGCACCCATCACAACACCATTCTTTTCTAGTGTTCGACTAACTATCGTAATATTCGGATCAGTTGGGTGTGGGAAATAACGTGTACCACCTAGTTGCAACGGATAACTATCTCCCAAGGATGCAATAACATTTGGGCTAAACTCACGTGCAAAGTTTGGTTGACTTGACCACAATGAGATCACACGTCCAACATCATCTGCTATGGCTACAAAACGTAAATCTTGTGATGTTTCAACTCGATTTAGTCTAAGCAAATTATTTTCAATAATACTACGATTTCTATTTGTATCTAAACGCTCAAAAAAGAGGTTGTCAGCGATTGTATTGGTAATAACTTGACTAGGTTTTGTAATTGCATCGAGCATATTTGCGCGCAACAAAGGTTGTAAAATTAAAAACAACGTCAACAAACTACCAAGTACTATGAGTCCTGCAGGTAATAAAGACGCAAGCGTAATTTTAGAACGCAAACTAACACTCGACGATCCTGAACTCTCTTCTTCTCGACGGCGCTCAGCTTCATCTGCTGGCTCATACTGAGCTTTTAAGCTTGAGTAGGCCTCACGTATGCCTGCAAAATCAGGTCTATTTGGTGTCTCAAAAACATCGTTGTTATTAAGATTTTTGTTAGGCTTATCAAGCTCTTTGTCGTCTTCAAAAGCATCAAAATCATCCTCAACTCTTTCACGATTATGATTTGACTCAACCTCAGAAACAGACTTTCTGCCAGCGTTGCTCGTAAGACGTTCATCACCAGCAAATTTGCTTTCATCTAGTTGTGCGTCACGCTTAATGCCTAAAGGCTTCGGCTCATCACCACCAATAGGTGTTTGCTTGTGTGCCCCAGCAAATGTCAGTTTTGAGCTGACTTCTGTAGCATAAAACTTGCTATACGCAATCAAACCAACTTTACGAAATTGTGTTTCGATTGCTGTTGCTTTTTGTTCTGAAATAGGCTTTGTAATAACCCTTGGTAAACTTTCGAGTAGTCGTTCTGCTTTTCGCTCAGATAGTTTAAGCGTGCGCTCTAAGGCTTTTAAAACCTTATCCTTTCTATCTCGTCTGTAATCGACTA
>CALGZD010000339.1 GCA_937934635.1 uncultured Deinococcales bacterium | reverse complement strand
CGAGGCGCTGGACCTGATGCAATTATAGATATTGTTGAAGAGCGCTGTGGCGGTCAGTTTGAAAAACTTGAAGATGTCATTAGCCATGAAGAACTAGCGAATCATGCAGCAACGTATAAGCGGATTGCTGGTTACGGTATTCAAAGTACGAATGATGCTGAACGTTTGATTCCAGAAGGTGTTCGTGTTACTTAATATGCTTGAATTAATGCGTACAGATTAGTAGGTAGCAAGCAAAGATGTGTACATCGCATCAATAGTTGCATCGCAAACTATAGGTTATTTTTACCAAATTTGATATACTTATTTGGTATTAAAAAACAACATATTTTTTCGTGTGCTAAACGGCATTAACATTAGGATTTAATCTTTAAATCGTATAGTTAAATGTGTTGAATAATGTGTTGAATACACACTTCTTGGAGGATATATCGTGAAAAAGTTATTGGCTTTTATAGCTGTACTGATGTTCTGGTCAGTACTGAGTAGTGCATCTGCACAAGCAGAAGTTACCTTGCGTGTAGGCTATTTTGTAGGACCACAAGCTGCATCAGCTCAAGGTTTTATTGAGCCGTGGGCACAGAAGATTATGGAAGATTCTGATGGTCGTATAGCAGTTGAGACATTCCCAGGTGCTCAGCTTGCTTCACCTCCTGGTACTTACGATGCTATTAAAGATGGTGTTATGGATGTAGGTTGGGGCTTACCTGGTTATACACCTGGTCGTTTCCCACTCACTGAAGTTTTTGAGATGCCATTCATGCCTGCATCTGCAGAAATTACCAGTAGAGCAGCGTGGGATATGTACGAGAAGCATATGCAAGATAGCTTCCCTGAAGTCAAAATGATTGCATTCCACGTACACAGCCCAGGTCTTTTCCACATGAAAGGTGACCCTGTAGAAAGCCTAGAAGATTTACGTGGGCGTACTATTCGTGCACCGACACGTGCGATTACGCAAGCGTTGACACTTCTTGGTGCAGAGGTTGTTGGTATGCCAGTTCCTCAAGTACCAGAGGCGGTTTCTCGTGGTGTTGTTGAAGGAACAGTATTGCCATATGAAATTACTGGTGCTTTAAAATTGGCTGAACTTGTTGATAGCCACAGTAGTTTTGAAGGTAGTCGTGCTATGTACACCTCAACCTTCTTCTTTGCTATGAACAAAGATGTCTATGATTCTATGCCAGAAGACTTACAAGCTGTTATTGACGCAAACTCAGGACAAGACACTTCTGCATGGGGTGGTCGTGCCATGGATGAGGCTGACCCTGCTGGAATCGCAGCAGCAGAAGCTGAAGGTAATGACTTCTATACATTTACAGAAGCTGAAAAAGAGAAGTGGTTAATCCTTACACAGCCTGTTGTTGATGACTGGATTGCTGTCGTTGATGGTGCTGGTTTTGATGGTGAAGCATTGCTTGAAGAAGCTAAGATGCTTATTGCTAAGTATGAAGCTGAAGCTTCACAATAAATAAATCGGAATAAATAAAGTTGTTAGCTAAATTTTCGAACTTATAGTTTTATAGGGATGGTGCTTTTGAGTACTGTCCCTGTTTTATATTTATTTTTTACGGAGTAATATTATTTTATGGATAAACATATAGAGGCTAGGAAAGAAAGGTTGATGAGACGGAAAGGGAAGGGGTGGCTCGATCTCATCCTCTTGCGTCTTTCACAATATCTTGCTTATCTAGGTGGTCTCGTGCTTGTAGGTATAACCATGATGACAGTTTACAGCATCATCGGACGTTCTTTAGTCAAAAACGATCACATACTGACACTAAAAGCTTTTGGTAATGAACTGCTTGCCATACCACTACAGTTCCTCACATGGTGGCGTCCTATAAAAGGAGATGTTGAACTTACTGAAATTGGTACAGCTATCGCGATATGTTCTTTTTTACCGTACTGTCAGATGGTCCGAGGCAATGTTTTAGTAGACTTCTTTACCAATAAAGCACACCCAAAAGTAAAAGCTGGGATGGATGTTTTTGCAAATGCTATCTTCACAGTCATTGCTGCTACCTTCACTTGGCGAATGTCTATTCAAAGCCAAGAGATGATGACTGCAGCATGGAAGCAAAGTAGTATGATTCTCAAAATACCAACGTGGTGGGGCGTATTGGCAGCAACCTGTTTTTTTGCTTTTCTAAGTCTAATTTGCTTCTTTACATTTTTGAGAAGTGTTCGTGAAGTTGCTAATCCTGACCTCTCTAAACTTTCTGAAAACAGAGAGGTTGTAACTGCCTAATGTTTGGTCTTGAATTTCTTCCTGATTTATCCAATATGCAAATTAGTCTTGTGGCTTTTATTCTGCTTTTTGTCATGCTTGCGATTCGCATTCCTATAGGTGTGAGCATGTTGGCAATAGGCATGTTGGGTTATGCTGCTGTTGTTGGTTGGACACCAACCCTCAATACTATAAAAAATATTGTTTACGATACTTTTTCAAGCTATACCTTCTCAATTGTACCCCTCTTTCTACTAATGGGTGAATTTGCCACCTTTGGTGGTGTGAGTCAATCACTGTTTAAATCTGCCAATACATGGCTTGGGCACAGGCGCGGTGGTATTGCTATGGCAGCAGTCGCTGGCTGTGCTGGCTTTGGTGCAATCGCTGGTTCATCTCTCGCCACTGCCGCAACCATGGCACAAGTTTCACTACCTGAAATGCGTCGCTACGGCTACTCAGGTGCGCTTTCAACAGGCACATTAGCAGCAGGTGGTACGTTGGGGATTCTTATACCACCATCAATTGTTCTCGTTATCTATGCAATCTTGAGTGAGCAAAGTATAGAAAAGCTATTTGCTGCTGCATTCATTCCAGCCATCATCACAGTTATTGGTTACATGATTGCGATTGCAATTTATGTAAGGCTAAATCCTGATGATGCTCAAGTTGCAGAAAGACAGCCTTATTCAAAACGTTTTCGAAGTTTGTTAGATATTTGGCCTGTTATTCTTATTTTTGTACTTGTTATTGGTGGTATCTATACTGGTGTCTTTACACCAACTGAAGCTGCTGCTGTCGGTGCCTTTGGTACAGGCTTACTGGCACTTGTTAGAGGTAAATTGAATTGGGATACCTTAAGCCAGAGTATTTTCAATACTGCTAGAACTACAGGTATGATTTTCCTAATTGTTTTAGGTGCTCAAGTTATCAACCGCTTTTTAGCTGTGACCCGTTTACCCTCTATTTTGGCAGATAACATTGCAAATTGGAATGTTGCCCCTATTGTTATTCTTGCTGTCATCTTACTGATTTATATTTTACTTGGTTTTGTTATGGATAGTTTAAGTATGATTCTATTAACAACACCTATTCTTTTCCCGATTATTATAGGTTTGGATTTCAACTTACCCTTTATGTCTACTATGTCTGTTGAAGAAACAGCCATTTGGTTTGGCATACTGACCTTGGTGGTTGTTGAAATAGGCTTAATTACCCCACCTGTTGGACTGAATGTTTACATCATTAACTCTCTTGCGAAAGATGTACCAATGATGGAAACCTTTAGAGGTGTTATGCCATTTTTGATTGCTGATATTATTCGGGTTGTTATTTTTGTTGCTTTCCCTGCAATTACGCTAGCTGCCTTATGGTGGTTTTTCTAGTAACATGAAAATTGCAGTCTTAGGTTTAGGAGAAGTAGGTTCAGCATTTGCAAGAGATTTACTCCAACAAGGTATTGAAGTTACAGGTTGGGACCCTGAACCTAAAGACTTGCCAAAAGGTCTGAACTTTGCTGCGTCTAATGCAGATGCAGCAAAAGGTGCAGACATCATCCTTAGTGCAAATCTCGCTAGTGTAGCAACCGATATTGCTAAAGAAGTAGCAGCAGTTTTAAAAGCTCAGCAAGTTTTTGCAGAGATGAATACAACCTCACCACAACTCAAAAAAGAAGTGGCAACGATTATCGCAAGCAGTGGCGCAAAAGCTGTCGATGTTGCTATCATGGCACCTGTACCTCCTAAAGGTTTAGCTACACCTGTCTATGTGTCTGGTGATGGAGCTACAGCTTTTTCTGATGCTATGACACCTTTAGGAATGCCAGTAACCCTAATCGAAGGAGAAGCTGGCAATGCTGCTAGACATAAACTAGTTCGCAGTATTGCCTATAAAGGTATCGCTGCTGTGGTGATTGAGTGTATAGAAGCTGCGAGAGAATTAGACATGGAAGACTATGCTCGAGCCCAACTCGCTAGCTTAATAGCAGACCCAGCTATGATTGACCGCTTTATTGCTGGCAGTAAAAAACACGCTGTGCGTAGACAACACGAGATGGAAGCAGTTAAAGAATTGCTTGATGAAATTGAAGTCTTACCCTTAACTACCGAAGCATCGATTAAACGACTTATAGAACTTCAGAAAGGATGATGTAAAA
>CALGZD010000338.1 GCA_937934635.1 uncultured Deinococcales bacterium | reverse complement strand
CTTAATGCCGAAGTATTCACTGGCTAAAAACTTACCAGTTCTACCAACACCTGATTGCACTTCATCCATTATAACTAGTGCGCCACGCTCACGAGCGATTCGTTCAGCAGCCTGTAAGAATTCTATATCACCTGGGTACATGCCACCTTCACCTTGAACAGGTTCAAAAAATACAGCAGCAGTTTCTTCGGTGATTGCATCTTCTAGCTCTTCAATTTTGTTGAAGTTGATAAAAGTAGATTGATTAGCGTATGGTCCAAAAGGCTCACGATATTTCTTCTCCCAAGTTAGAGGCAACACACCATGTGTACGTCCAGAGAAACCACGTTTTGCAACAACAAAATGTTTACGACCTGTAGCAGCTTTTGCCCACTTAGTAGCAGCTTCATTTACTTCAGAACCTGAACTCGCCATAAAAAAGCGTGTAAGGTTCATTTCTGCTGGCAAAAAGCTAATTAGCTTATCGTAAAAGTCTGTACGGGTATCATTGCCATGTGCCTGAGAGCAAATCATCAACTTTTTAGCTTGCTCCGCAATTGCGTTGCTCAAGCGCTCATTTGCATGACCTACACTCGATACAGCAATACCTGCCATACAATCATAGTATTCGTTACCATCTGCATCGTAAATCTTTACGCCATCACCATGGGTAAAGACGATGCTAGGCTGCCACAAACCTGCGTTGTGCTTTGCATCCCGCTCGAGGATTTCTTGGCTTCTTGTGAGTGTTTGTGTCACCGCAGTTTCTCCTTAAATATTACATGCTTTATGCATTATTTAATGTATATTCACCTTATTTCATGCATAAACATACGCTTTGTAGTTGTGTTTTTGCATACTTACACATAAAAGTAATCGCAAGACTACCATGCGTAAGAAAGTTTGACAAGTCTAGCACGTTTAAGCAAAGACTTACTAGTTATATTTTAAGTTATTGCAAGATTTAACTTTTGAATGTTAGGCTAAAAAAGATTTTCCGCCTCAAAACCTATGATAATTAAGTCAATACACTAAAATATTTACTTTCTAACGTTAACTTACAACTGTGCCATTACCTTCTAAAGCATAGCTAACAGGCTTCTCAATACGTGCATCCCCAAAAATAACCCGACCAACACCACCTTCAACAGCTTCCGCTGCACCAAGTACTTTCTTCTTCATACGGTCTTTAGCAAATTCCAAATAAGATTCAACATCATCCGCTGGAATAGTTTCAATCAGTGAACTTTCATCTGGAAAGTTTCTTAACAAGCCTGGAATGTTTGAAAGTAGCATCATGGTGTCAGCCTTTAAAGCAGTTGCCAGCGCAGCCGACGCTCTATCACCATCAACATTGATTCCTACACCTTCGTAACTAATGGCTGGTGGTGTAAGTACTGGTAAGTAGCCATTGCTACTAAGTAGCTCAATCAGATGCGTATTTACCTTTTCAACAGTGCCTGTATGGTCTCCCCGAAGAATCTTAATCTTGCCATTTTCAACACTACGAACTTTAGTCTTGTGCTTGCCTTCCCAAATGCGACCATCCATGCCTGAAAGACCAACTGCATTCACACCATGCTTTTGTAAACGCTCAACAATGCCTTTATTCATCTTTCCGCAATAAACCATCTGGAAAATTTCTAAAGTTTCTCTGTCAGTGAATCTACTGGTGTAACCACTTGGACTTGTCACAAACTTTGGTGGATGACCCAATGCCTCAGCTACCCTATTTGTTTCTGCGCTGCCACCATGAACAAGAATGAGTTTTTTACCTGCTTTGTATAGTTCAGCAACATCTGCACAAAGTGCATCGTAATCTATGCCGTCTGAACCGCCTACTTTAATGACTATCATGCTTTAAGTTTAAGCTTGTAGCTACAGGGCATAAAAGTCAATCACCAACTATCCTTTTACTTTAGGACTTGTGCATACATTCTATGTAATGTTCTACGTTATACTGCCTGCAATGAAGGTATTAATTTCTAATGATGATGGTATTTTTGCGAAAGGCATCAGAGCGCTTGCTGAAGTTGTCCGTGATATTGCAGATGAAGTTGTAATCGTTGCTCCAGCAGTTGAACAATCAGCAGCAGGACATGCCATTACCGTACGCAGCCCGCTTCGCTATACCAAAACCCGACTTGAAGGTTTAGAAGATATTCCTACTTACCGAGTAGATGGAACACCTGCTGATTGCATCATGTTAGGTGTTGCTAATGCTGGTAAGCCAGACATGATTCTTTCTGGTATAAACATCGGTTCAAACCTTGGCTTTGACGTCACGCACTCTGGTACTGTCGCTGCTGCAATTGAAGGCATGACGATGGGTATTCCCTCAATTGCATTTTCACTAAGGGTTGACTTTTCTAAAGAACTGAATCTAGATTTTAGCTATGGTAAAGAGCACATAAAAGAGCTAGTGCAAATGGTTGCAGAAAAAGGTTTACCCCACAAAACGCTGCTGAACGTCAATTTCCCACAAGGCGAAACAAAAGGCATACGCCTAGCCAGTCAATCAGAACATAGCTACGAAGACTCAGTAATTGAACGTACTGATCCAAATGGTAGACCCTACTATTGGCTCAGTGGTAAACCTTTTGGACAAGATATTCCTGATACAGATTACGCAGTTGTTGCAGAAGGCTACACTGCCGTAACACCTTTGTATTTTGACTTAACACATCAGAGCTATATGGCAGAACTAGGCAAGAATTTAGACATAAAGGATTTAGGGCTTTAAACATGCGTGAGGCTTTACAACAAGCTATGTTGGATGCATTGCCAAAACAACATAGTTACCCTGAAATCAATAGATTTTATAACTACCTTCATGATTATCCAAGTCGTAGTGGCAAGCTCATCCGTGGGCAGTTTGTATTACTTGCTTGTGAAGCACACGGAGGCAATTGGCAAGATGCGCTAAAGGTTGCTGCTGCACTTGAGTTATTTCAAAATTGGGTTTTGATTCATGACGACATAGAAGATGATTCTGATGAACGCCGTGGCAAACCTGCTATGCACCGTAGTCTAGGAATGCCTGTGGCACTCAACGTGGGCGATGCACTGCACGTGTATATGTGGCAACTGCTTCATCACTTAGATATGCCAAATGATGCTTGGCGCAACGTGCTTTACGAATTTGAGACTATGATTCACCGTACTGCAGAGGGGCAGCACCTAGACCTATCATGGGTAGAGCAAGGTCGTTTTGATATTAGCGAAGCTGATTATTTGCAAATGGTGACATTGAAGACAGCCTACTACACTGTAGTCTGTCCACTTCATTTAGGTGCATTTGTAGCTGAAAAAGTGCCTAGTGACGTTGATGCCGCTGCCATAGATATGGGCATTGCCTTTCAAATTCGTGATGATGTACTTAACCTTATGCCTGAGATTTCTTATGGCAAAGAATTCGCTGGTGATTTGTATGAAGCAAAACGTACACTGATACTGGCGCATACCTTTCAACATGCATCTAGTGATGAAAAAGTCGAACTTGAAAGTCGTCTTGCAAAACCTAGAAACAGCAACACACAAGAAGCTATCAAAACGCAAGAAGATATTAATGCCATTTTGGCAATAATCAACAAACACAAATCTTTAGACTATGCTCAATCGGTAGCTGAGGAACGAGCTAGTCGTGGACTTGCTGTAATGAAAACTGAACTGGCAAAGCTTCCGAATCAAGAGGCGAGTAATAAGATTTTAGATATTTTGGAGTCTTTGGCTACTCGGAAAGTATAGTCTTGTGGTAAGACTAAGTTGGTGCATTCTTACTTTTGTGCTCTTGAATCCACCCCAGCCCTCTTTTAAAAAAGGAGGGAGCTAAAGCATCAGTTCAAAATATTGTAAGACTAAATAGATAGACTTTATTGTCTATGGTATTTTCTCTTAACCGTTGTCAGCTTTGTAAAGAACGATCATCTGGTCCGAAGGGTTGCTGCGGTATTTGTGCTAAAGGTTTGTTTAAGCCACAAGTCAGTCGTACGCTTAAACTTTCGTTAGGAACTTACGAAGGGCGCTTAGAGCAAGCAGTTCGTGCTTTGAAGTATAAACAAGTCACACGCCTTGCCAAGCTTTTTGGTTTTGAAATTGCTAAAGAAGTCACCAAGCAATTTTGGACTATCGATGCAGTTACGGCTGTTCCATTGCACTGGCGAAGATTTATGGAACGTGGCTATAACCAAGCTGCACTTGTAGGTAGAGAAGTTGCAGAGCAATTAGAAATCCCCTATGAGGCTTGTATCAAACGTAAGCGTTATACACAACAACAAGCAAAACTGTCAGGTCATGAACGTGAACAGAATGTGCGAGCAGCGTTTAATGTACTAGAAACTAGCAAGGCTGATATTCGAGGTAAAAGGATTTTATTGATTGATGATGTCTATACGACAGGTATGACTTTAGAGGCTTGTAAAAGGGCGCTGGAGTTAGTTGGGGCAAAATCTGTTTATATTGCGGTGGTGGCTCGAGCCCAAAAGTAAACACTACTCTGAATCTTACTTTAACTACCGCTTCAATCAATCCCCCGCTCGCTTCGCTCACCGCCCCTTAATAAAGGGGCTGAAGTTCAAAATCACCTAACAAATTTAGCTATGCAACTTTACCCATACGAATGAACCGTCCCATCAAGCGCAGCAACTACCACAGTATTCCCCACAACCAACGGACTAGCCTGAATTGGTGAAAGACTTACATTATCCCTAAACAACATCGTACCCTGACGAGCATCAAAGGCTAGTAACTCCCCCTCTTCAGTGCCAATATAAAGCGTTCCCCCAGCCATAATCGGTGTAGCAGTCACTTTACTGTCGGTATCATAAGACCAAATATCATCACCTGTTTTTAAGCTCAAACAGCGCAATAGCCCTGACCAAGAAACGGTGTAGACATACCGTCGCCAAATGAGCGGTGTTGTCCAAATCTCTGCCTCTGTGTCATAGGTCCAGCGCACTTCTAGCACTTCTGTGTCAAAAGCATGTAAGTCGCCAGAACGTTCAGGAAGCAATAAAGTATTGCCTAAAATACTCGGTTGCGCCACAATCGCACCAACCTCAATTTTATAAACACCTTTACCAGTCTCTGCGTCTACTGCGTGTAACCAGCCACTACGTGTCACGATAAAAGCATGAATGCCACGCACACTTGGCGCAAGAATTAACGATTCTTCTGCGTCATAGCTCCAAATAACTTTACCTACTTGGTTCAAGCGGTTTAGTGTGCCATAACTACTGCTTACGAGAACATCTTCTCGGTAGGGCGCTAGCCCTACAGCTCTTGCTTGACTATGTTGCCAAGCCACGTCTCCACTTGGCCAGTTGAGTGCTGTCAAAGCACCACTACGACTCGTAAAGAAAAGTCTTGTTTGATGATAGGTGATTGCACTATTGACTTCATCGTTACTTTTGAAGACCGATTGTGTTTGTCCATTTGCTGGATGCAGTGCCAGGACTTCCTCACTTCGCAAACCTAGCAAAATAAAGTTTTGCGCTGCTGTAATCGCTGCAGGCCACTGCGGACCATCGGGCAGTTTACGTTTCCAAC
>CALGZD010000337.1 GCA_937934635.1 uncultured Deinococcales bacterium | reverse complement strand
ATCAAGCGCATCTTCAGCTAGGTCTTGGTCTACTGTAAATGCCATTTGTTGTAAGCCATTACCAGCTTCACCATTAGCAGAAATGCCCTGAATAATCATATCCATGACTATGCCAGCCTTGCCTACTGCGGTAAATATTTTTGCAGCAATGCCGGGTTGGTCAGGCACACCAATTAAATTAATTCTTGCGTGACCTTGGTCAAGCGCAACACCTGTAACAGGATGGTCTGTTTTCATACTTTTTTCTCCAGTGTTTTTTCGAGCAGATGTTTTGTGAACAAGTGTACCCTTGTTATTTGAAAAAGAAGAACGTACATGGATAGTTACACCATAGCGCCTTGCGTACCACACACTTCTAGGATGCAACACGCCTGCGCCTAATGAGGCAAGCTCGAGCATTTCGTCATAGTCAATCTCATCAAGCTTTCGGGCAGCTGGAATCATATGAGGGTCAGTTGTATAAACCCCCTCAGTATCTGTGTAGATTTCACATTCTCTAGCATTGAGTGCTGCTGCTACTGCCACAGCAGTTGTATCAGAACCACCACGACCAAGCGTGTTTATGTCGCCATTTTCATCTACCCCTTGAAAGCCAGCAATCACACAGACATCAACCTCTTCAAAGGCCTTAAGCATCTTCGCTGGATTCACCTCGACAATACGTGAACCACCAAAGTAACCATCTGTCAAAAAGCCAGCTTGTCGACCAGTAAATGACTGCGCCTTGATGCCAATATCATGCAGCGCCATAGTAACAAGTGCAATCGACTGTTGCTCACCCGTCGTCAATAACACATCAAGTTCTCGGCGGCTCGGACGAGTCGTTACCGTCTTAGCCTGTGCTAAAAGATGATCGGTCATTTTACCCATTGCCGAGACCGTGACAGCGACTTTATCGCCACTTTCAACAGCTCTTGCAATACGAGCGGCTACTTTACGAATTCGGTCAACATCTCCAACCGATGTACCACCGAATTTTTGAACAACAATATTGGATTGAGCTTCCTGTTCTGCCATATCAGCGAAACTATACACCTTTCCTATCCAAATAAGTAGAGGGATGCGCCATATTCGTCAGGAACTAGTCATATATAGGCACGATATACTTTATGTTAATGAATTTTCGAGAATTTTAGCTAACTTATAAGTACTCTCGAAAAAGTGTCTTTACATTTTGAATAGTTTTTATCAAACAACAGGATTTTAAATAGCACAATGCTTCGAACTAGCAGAAGAAGTACAGTAGATTAGTTAGATGTGTATCCAAGCTTTAACAAGTCCTAAGCTCTCCACACAAAAGACACACTTCACAAATTTAAGATAGAATACGAACTTAAAGTGGAATACGAACTTAAAGTGGAATACAGAATAAACAGGCATTCCTAAAGTACTATTCAAGTTAGATCAACGTCATTAGGTTGATTTGTATCCCCCAAATCTTTCCTAAAATACACAAGAAAAGGTAACTACACTATGCGGAACTCCCAGTCGCCCAGCACACTCAAATCCAAACTAAGAATTTTTGGACTTATAGCGCTTATTGCCCTTATTGCTTTTGGATTAGGCATTATTCAATCAGGCAAAGCACAATCTGTCCGTAGCAATGTCATTGAGTCTTTTCTCTCTACACCTACTGGTGTAGCTTTTATGGAAGCTTATGGCTCTATTCAAAGAGACTATCTTGAAGAAGACGTTGATGACGCAGTGATTATTCGTGGTGCCATTGACGGTATGATAGAAGCCTTAGATGACCAATACACTTCCTATGTAGAACCAGATTTTGCAGAGCGTGACCGTCAAGATCGTACGGGGTCTTTTGAAGGTATTGGCGCAACCATCTCAGCACTTAATCGTAGAGATCAAAGCTTAATTGAAATTGTAAACCCATACAAAGATAGTCCTGCATGGAATGCTGGCTTACAACGTGGCGATATATTCATTGAAGTTGATGGCGTAAACGTGGAAGATATGCACATCAACGAAGTTGTTGATCGTATTCGTGGTCCTAAGGGTAGTACTGCTAACCTCATGATGCGCCGTGCTGGTGAAGAAGGACTTTTAGAATTTAATGTGGTTAGAGACAGAATCGAAATAGTCTCAGTTGAATCAACTGTCTTGCCAGATAACGTTGGTTACGTGAGCATCAGTACCTTTTCAAATCAAAGGGTAACTACACAGCTTAAAGAACAACTTGAAAACTTAGAAACACAAGGTATTAACTCGCTCATTCTTGACTTGCGTGACAATGGTGGTGGACTCCTTTCTGAAGGCATTTCTGTTTCTGATGAATTCTTGAGTGCTGGCGATATCGTCTTCCAACGCTCAAGAGGTGTTACTCGCCGTCTTGCAAAAGCAGACCGTAATTACTTCGATCTTCCAATGGTTGTGCTGGTCAACGGTCAATCTGCTTCAGCTTCAGAAATTGTTGCTGGCGCTTTGCAGGACAATGGTCGTGCTTTAGTCATTGGTGAAGAAACTTTTGGTAAAGGTGTTGGTCAAAGTGTTAGCCCGCTATCAGATAACGGACAGCTTGTCCTACTCAACTTTGAGTGGCTCACACCTAACCGTGAAAGCATCAATGAATCAGGCATCCAGCCAGATATTGTTGTCAAAGACACACGTCGTCCTGGTTTCATTAACCTAGAAGGCGCAGGCGCTGAAGAAGGTCAAGAAATTGAAATCATTATTGATGGTGTATCTGCTGGTAAAGCAACTATCAATGAAGATGGTAGTTTTGACTTTTATCAAACAATCGAAAGACGTGAACGCAGTCCT
>CALGZD010000336.1 GCA_937934635.1 uncultured Deinococcales bacterium | reverse complement strand
TTGAGCACAGCATTTTAGTGAGCACAGCATTTTTTGAGTACAGTATCTAAGCCAATTCAAGTATTTACTTTGGTACTGACGCAGCGACATACGTTCCTTGACTAGGATTACTGAGGATATTGAGTGTGCCACCACGTTGTTGGATACGCTCTTGCATTTGTTTGAGCCCTAAGCCACCTGCACTTGTTACACGGCTACTTACTTCGTCCATTTCAAAGCCTTGACCATTATCTTTAACTTCAATTTGGGCATGACCAAGATTGTCGGTAGCAACGTTTACGCTAACCATAGATGCTTTGGCATGTTTAGCAACATTGTTCATGGACTCTTGGAAGATGCGAAATAGCATAGCTTCTGACTCAGTAGTGAGTTGTGGGATTTTGTCAATGTTGAGGTCAATCTGAATATCATTTTGCTGACCAAAGTCAACACTGTAACGGCGAATAGTTTCACTAAAGCCATATTGGTCAAGGTCTACAGGTCGCAAGGCAAAAATACTGCGTCGTACTTCTTTGATGGTTTCTCGAATCGTATGTTTGACTTGTTGGAGTTCGCTCTTGGCTTTTTCTGGTTGATCCATCACTCTTGAAATAAGGTCAAGCTTAAGCGCACTAAAGGCTAAGGTTTGGGCAACACCATCGTGGATTTCTCTAGCAATACGAGCACGTTCTTCAGAAATTGCTAGTTCTTCGGATTCAAGGTAGGCACGTGCATTGCGAATCGCAAAACTTACTTGTCCTGCAAGTAGGTTGAAAAAAGCCAAATCTGTTTTTCTGAAGTGGCTGACTTCATGGTGGGCAAGCACCACCACCCCAAGAAGCTTTTTATCTCTAACCAAAGGGAGGCAAAGTGCGCTTTGAGCATTGGATAGCAGACTGCTACGGTCATCTTGGCTAAGAAAGCTTTCAACAATGGGTTCGATGGTCTCAGCAGTTTTACCAACAATCGTTTCACCGATCTGTAGTGCAGCGGTAGGTCCGTAGCTCGAGCCCTTGCTGGTATTGTCGATGCTGGTACGCAAAGTAAGCAGGTCGTCGTCATCGGTCAGGTAAATGCCGCCAATGGTCGCTTCAGCACGGCGCATCATTTGCTCTAAAACGGTTTCTAGCAAGTTCTCTAGATTACCTTCAGCCCGAATACTTCTATCCACCTGAAAGAGTGTAAGTAAATCTCTAGCACGACGACGTGCAGCTTCAGTTACAGAAGAAAGCTCATTTGAAAGGATAAAAAAGCCCTCATGCTGTTCAGGCGTTGGGTTTCCATCAAAATAGCTGTGTATACTCCCTCGTAAATTACCACCCCAGATAACAGGAGAGCTCAATACCTGTAACTTTTTGCCATCTTCAAGATAGTAAGCTGGAAGGTTATCTAGCGAAGCTGTACTTTGGTCATCAGGATGGTTAAAGGCATTATCATAGGTGATATTTCGGTGGTTTGCGTCTTCACGCATACCCTCTGTCAAGCCTTCACTTCGCATCACACCAATGCTTGGCTCGCCGATGTAAACGGCAGTACCTTTTGCCAAGGTGACTTGATTGATGCTCTGGCTGGCGATGGTAAGCACTGTTTCTAAATCATCTTCTTGAGCGAATTCTTCGGTAACGCCCTGAATAGTTCCGAGGAGGTCATAGCTTGCCTCAAGGTCTTTATACAGCGTTTGTAGTTTGCTTTGTGCTTGACCATAGTCTTTAAGCTGAGAGGCAATCCATGAAAGCGTTAAGTAAGTGACGATAGGACCAAGGATGCCATAGAAGAACACACCACTCCAACGTTGCCAGTCTGTGTCACCTGCACCGACAACAAAAAATTGAAATAAGATAACGACACCGATAATGGCAATCGGTAGCCAGAAGCGAGCACGGATAACCTGTTTATAAAGGTTATCTGTATTTTGCTCAGTGAGCGCTTGCGCTTCACGCTTGTATTGGTTTCGGTGGTTGGCTAAACTACCATTTGCTTCGCTCGTGTTTTGTGTTGAAGGTGCTGCTTCGGTCATGATTTATTAGTTCTTCTTGGTTTTTATTTAGCTTATTTGGTTTATCTAGTCTATTTTTTTGGACGAAACTCACTCATGATAAAGGGTTGGGCAGCAATCACGATTAAAAACATCAAGCCCATTTGAATCCATATGTTTTTAGTGATATTCCAGCCTGTGAGGACCTCAATAAGTGCTAAGGCGAGGGTAAACAAGATACTTAGGACAAAGACTTTAAGGAAAATGCGAAGTAGTTTCGGCAAGGTTATTTTTCTAGCTTCTACGGCAGCTTGTTTGTTCTTTTTGGCTGCTTTGCGTGCTTTTGACATAATGGTATCTATTGTGACCTTTTGACAGGGTTTTAGCAAGTTAATTCAAAGTACGTTTAGCTAGGCATCCAATATAAGGATGTACCCGATTTAGCAAGATTTTTGTTTTGAATTACGCTCTTGTGTCTAAATAGTTTTTAAGCTTTTCTATTCCTTTTAGGTCTTGCGATTCTAGCGTGATTGAAGTATTCGCAAAACGTATGTTTAAGGTATGACTATTGTTCTTTAAGGCATGAGGATAGCTGTTTCTATGAAGGTTCGTTTGCCCAGCTTGCTTGCTCTCATTTGTATAAATTCTTGAATAGCGGTAATTGGCTAGAGGGAATATGCGTGGTTTTTTGAAGGATTGGCGCAGCTCGAGCCACCCCTCATTTCCCTCAATACCATCCTCACCATCAACTATTCTCAATGACAAGCCCTGAAAGCAAATCACTAAACACAACCCCGCCAGCAACAAGCCAATCACAATCGTAAATACCATACTGTAGTTAAAAGAAAGCTTTTGCACCGAATCAAGCGCAGCTAAATCAGCAGCTAAAAATGCTTGCAGCACCGACCACAAAAAGACAATGCAACCCAAGCCAGACAAGCCCCAAAAGGCTTTTGCTCTATAGCTTGGAGAAACAAAATGCAAATGCTTTCGCTGGTTTTTACGCCAAGCTTGGTAGCTAACTCGACCAAGCTCGATAGTCTCGATTGTGTGAGTATTGTCCAAAGATTGTGTTTTTGTTGCTGTATGGGCAGACATGACAATCTTTAGTATGACCCTAAAGGAATAGCAGGACTAGCTAAGAGGTCACAGTTTGAATAAGTTAGATAAGTGCTAGAGTTTAGATATGGAGTGCCTAAAGTGGATTTCTTAAAGTCTGAACGGTTTAAAAAGGGCGATACAGTAGATGATAGCTTTACATTGCTTGAATCTGTGGTTGTATAGCTTGATTGCAATAGTCTCAGTAAAAAGTATGAATTAGATTTTAGAATAATGTAGCATAATGAAAGTGTATAGTCTTGAAAGGTGATGCATCTTGATGTTGACAAACATACAAATTTTAGGCATTGTACTTGCACTAGTCTATTTCTGTACCGCATTTGTGGCATATAAACTAAAGGAAAGAGCACTTGAGGCAGCATCTCGGCAAGACTATCTAAACATCCTAATGGCTCGTCCAAATGAATACGGCATTGGTTTTACCCTGTTTACATTCATAATGATGGTATTTGTTGCAGATTTGATAAATAATTTTAGCACGGCAAATTTTTCACTATCCTCCATAATTAGGTCTATAGCTATTGGTACAGCTGGAATATGGATAGCTGAC
>CALGZD010000335.1 GCA_937934635.1 uncultured Deinococcales bacterium | reverse complement strand
ACACTATTCTCTAACTTTAGCTGAAAAACATCAGATGCTGTCATAGGTTTAGCGAAGTGAAAACCTTGGGCACCGTTTGCGCCGTATATTTTTAAGAACTCTAGTTGTTCTTCAGTCTCCACACCTTCTGCAATAGTTTTTAAACCCAAGCTCTGTGCTAAAGCTAAGATGCTTAAGACGATAGGTGAGTGTGAGTCTTTACTTATTTCATTGATAAAAGACTGGTCGATTTTTAGTTTATCAACAGGAAGTTTTTGTAAATATTGTAGTGAAGAATAGCCAGTCCCAAAATCATCAATTGCAATGCCAATACCCATGTTTCGGATGTTTTGTAAACGGTCAATAACCACGTTTACATCCTGCATGACCACACTTTCAGTAACCTCTAACTCAAGGTATTCGGGAGCCAGTTTGGTTTTATCCAAGATGGACTGTATGACTGAAATAAAGTCTGGGTTTTCAAACTGAATTGCAGAAATATTGACTGCGACTTTCATAGCTTCATGTCCTTGTGTTTGCCATATGACATTTTGTGTACAGGCTTTGTGTAGCACCCACTCGCCGATTTCTAAAATCAATTTGCTTTCTTCGGCAACAGGAATAAAATCAGCAGGGGAAACTAAACCATGATCTTTGCTGAACCATCTTAGAAGTGCTTCTACGCCAATTTGCTTCCCACTATTGAGGTTGAATTGAGGTTGGTAGTAGAGCTCGAGCTCATCATTTGCAATAGCGTGCCGCAAGCTTTTTTCTAAATCTAGTTTCTGTTTTGCTTTAATTGCTATTTCTGGTGTAAAGCTACACACTCGGTTGCGTCCCGAGTCTTTGGCTTGGTACATAGCAGAGTCGGCTCGAGCCAGCAGGGTTCCCGCATCCTGCCCATCTCTAGGGAAAGTACTTATACCGATACTAACCCCCACATTCAGAACTAAATCAGCCACTTCAAAAGGTGCATCCAGAGTGTTCCGAAAAGAAGCTGCAACACGCATGGCATCATCCTCTTGTCGTAAATGAGTCAGAATCATAGCAAATTCATCTCCACCCATTCTTGCTAAAGTGTCTTGTTTTCTAGTACGGGTTTTTAAGCGATCACTAACTTTTTTTAGTAACGCGTCGCCAATAGCATGACCATAACTATCGTTAATAATTTTAAAGCCATCTAAATCCAAGAACATTACAGCAAAACACTGGGGCTGACGTTTGGCTTGCGCTAGTGCGACCATGAGTCGATCTTCAAAAAGCGTTCGATTAGGCAATGCTGTCAATGCATCATGATAAGCCTGATGCTCAATATTTTCCTTAAGTTCATATTGTGCTAAAGCAACAGATGCCTGATTACTAATACTTTCAACAAGTTGAATATCTTCCTCGCTAAAATCTTCTTCGTTAAGTTCATTGAGTACAGCCATAAGCCCAAGTACTTCTTTTTCATAAACTAAAGGGGTCACAATGGTAGAACCAATACCCATGCGCTCTTTAAATTTTTTAATACCCTTTGCACCATCGACAGGATCATCTTTTTTTAAGAAGACCGTTTTTTGGCTTGTGATGGCTCTGCCGATAAAACCTTCTTGAAGTTCTTCAAAGCTCAATGGTCTTAGTGGCGAAGATTTTGTGGTAGCAATCTCTTCAATGACCCGAGTTTTCATATTGATTTTATACAGAATAATCCAGCGGGGTAGCACCGCTTCGTGAGTTGTTGCAACAATGACATTCATAAAGCTAGTAAGCTGATCTGTAGATTGAATAGCTTGACTGATTTTGTAAAGCGCATTTGAACGGATGACTTCTTTTCTGACTAATGCATGAAGTTTAGCGTTCTTTATAGCAATTTGGATTTGATTGACAGCTTTTTGCATCAGACGTTTATCTGTTTGAGTAAGTGCTCTACTATCGCAGCCTACATGTAAAACGCCTGTTACTTCGTTGTTATAGGACAATGGTAGTAGCAGATGTGATTTTTCGACATTAGTTTGTTCAGACTGCTTAAAAAAGTGTGCTTCTTTCGTGTCGATTACCTTTTGAAGTAAGGTTTTATCTACACTTAACTCTGAAGCGGATACTTTGTTTGTGCTATATGCTGCTTTTATTGTTAGGCTATTGTCCTGAATAGTATTAATAGTATTGCTTTTAAAATTTCTGATTTCAATACTACCTATGCATACACAGTCGTAGTTAAAGATAGTTGCAATATTATAGGTAATTTCTTGAAAGAGTTCGTCAAGGTTTAAGTTATCAGTAATAGCTTGGTTAAGCTTACTAAGCATTGTCAACTCACGTTGTGCATTTTGTGAAGTTTTAAAAAGTCTTGCATTATCTAAAGCCATCACAGCTAGTTGTGCAAAGCCAGTTAAAGTATTAGTAGTTGATTGAGAGTCAAAACTTTCTTCTGTGTTAATAGATGTGTTGGTGGCAAAGCCCATAACACCTCGTACAGTACCAGAGGATATCAGAGGGACTGAGACAACAGATTTAAAATTTTCAAAGGGTTTAAAGTTAATTCTAGCTTCGAATGTTGCATAGTCTTTAATAAAAACAGCTTTTTTAGTTTCCCAAACTGTTCCAGAAGCACCTTCACCTCGTACTATTTTTCTGCCTAAGTCTAGTTTGAATACGCCAGATGCAGCCACGAGCTCGAGCTTGTCTTCTTTTTCATTATGCAGAAACAAATAAGCATCTGGATTACCAG
>CALGZD010000334.1 GCA_937934635.1 uncultured Deinococcales bacterium | reverse complement strand
AAGGTACATTAACGCCATAACTAACAATTAGTGCAAATACTAAAGCACTTGGTATAACCGCTGCTAATGTAATGATTAGCCATAGGTTGCTTTTGTTCCCAGAAACTTTTTCAGATATTATCTCAGGCATTTTCCCAGCATATTATCGCAACATCACTATATTTACTAGTTAAGGGTGCATCTTTGTACTGGATGCCAAGCTCAATTTACTTCAAAGGATTTCTCTAAAAATATTGCACCTTGGCGGTTTTTTCGCAAAGCTCAAAAACACGCTGACTTAATCAGCATCTATTTTGCGGATGCACGCACTAGTTAAGGGGTGCATCCGCAAACTGGAGGATGGCAAAAATTGAGGCTGATAGCCAAATGTGTGATATGTGTGATGCGAATGCACCTTGCAGTTTCTTTTACGCAGTTTCAGAAACATACTCATTCTTCTCTATCTGCTAAAGTGCGGATGCACCCGCTAGTTAAGGGCAAGCAATTCAGGATGAAAGATTAGGGCTCTTTGAGATTTTGAGTAGTGTTACACCATACGTAGTGTTACACCCTACAATGATTGGAAATGCTTGTGATGGTCGAGTTTTCAGGTTATGTCTTGCTTAATCACTACACAATTAATTATAGAACCAAGATTAGTAGACACTTGGTTGTAGAACAGCAATCCACTGACCCCAGCCACTACCGTCATCAACCACACTCAAAGAGAGTGACCCTGTACCATCCCAGTCTAAGTCATCAATATTTATGTTCGCCTGTGTCCAAGAACGGGCTTCTGTAAGTGGAAATTTGTAAACAGGAGTATAGGCTTCATCTAGTACGTGAATCTGAAGATTTTCGATACTTGGTCCTGTCGTATATTCAAAAACGATAGCCTCATAAGACGTTAGAGCTTTATCAGTATCTAGCTTCCAATCTATACGCCCTACATTGGCATCTGAATTTACCCATGTACCATAGGCATTCAAATCTTTTTTGCTCAGGCTGTTTCTATCAAGATGATATACACCTGATTTTTTGGCAGCGCCTTCAGTAATAACATTTTGTTTGACACGGGTGAGCTGTTGGTTTTGGTCGTTGGTCAAAGTATTTGCTGGAGGTTCTAGATTGGAATAACCTAAGTGCTCGAGCACGAAAATCCAGTTTTTCAGCAAACCTACATGGGGGAAGAGTTTTTGTAAACAAGCATCATCGGCTATAGCATGGTTGTCTAAACAATGCCTAGCATTTAGCATTTGTGAATGTCTAATCGTGACCCAGAGTCCTGCATGATTAGAACTCCAAGCGATTGATAAAAAGCCAAGAACTAAAATACTATTTATTAATAGTTGTTTATAACGCAGCCGAATTAAAATTAAAAACAGGAGTATCATGAGGCTGATAAAAGCTATGTTTGATAACGTTGCGTAGCGAGGACTTCCGCCACCCATAAAGCCATAATGCGACCTGCCAATGCTGATGGTGATACCAGCAGCCACGATATATATGCCAAGTAGTATCCAAGGCATTACGACTTTGAGGCTCTTTTTGTAAAGCAATATAGATGCTATGACCGCAACTATAGATAGTGCGAGTAGGATAATGCCTACAGGTTGATACGGGCGTATTGCACTAGCAAGAAAGGCAAGAAGAAATTTGATGAAGGCAAGAAAATCTAGCTGTGTTAATAGTTGAGATAACTTGTCGTTTTGACCGCCTGTTAGTGATTGACTTACAAAGACGCTTATACCAAAACAACATAACCAAGGAATTAGATAGATGTATAAATGCTTGGCAATGAAAAACATAGGTATTGCCACAAGCCATACGAGTATGCCTGAAGCTAAAGAAAAAGTAGCAAGGACTGCGCCAAACACTGCGCTTATAAAAGCAATGCTACGAAGCAAGTGGCTTTGTTTGTGAGCCCAACTCAGTGAAGCAAAAGTAAGTAAGACCCCTAAAGTATGAACATGCCACTGAACTTGCCAACCCCATATCCAATTTTCCCACTGATTAATAGAAAAAAATGCAAATGCAATGAATACGGCTAAAGTAACTAAGCTAGCTCTGGTTACTTTAAACTTTGATGCATAGTCATGTGAACGCATGACTGAGTTTATGGAGTTATGAAATAGGTATCCGATTAAACCGTAAGTACAGATTGCCAAGGCTAAACATGCAAGCATTTCATATTTTGAATTCCAGGCTGTTAATTTCGCCAAATGGAATTGAATGAAAAGGCTAAAAGGTGTGATATGTTCGTTATGCGGTCTCCAAAAATCACGATAGCTTAACTGCCCATTTAACATGTCTTTTTCGAAAAGCGAAACTAATGCCCATTGGTCATGAAAAGGTACGTTGACTCCATAAATAATAATTACTGCAAATACTATAGTTATAGGTACTAGTCCTGCCAGTATAATTAAAAGTGCTAGATTGATTGGTTTTTTAGCCATTTTGCAGTCATAGTATCGCAATATAAAGGCAATGTAAAAGTATTTGGGAGTTCAGAGAAGTATTCATGATTTGGAGGATAAAACAAAATTGAGAAGTTTTTGTTGTCCAGTTAAATAGATATCCATAGGTTAATCAAAGGATAGATGATAGTCTGTAGCAATGAGCGCTCAGAAAAATCATAGAAAAAAGGTTGTTATTACGGGGGCGGCAGGCTTAGTGGGACAAAACTTGCTAACAGTTTTTTCTGAGAGATCTGATTTAGATATTGTTGCGATTGATAAACAC
>CALGZD010000333.1 GCA_937934635.1 uncultured Deinococcales bacterium | reverse complement strand
TGTTTTTGTCTGGACGCACAAGCACGGCTGCGGTTATCAGACCAGTGATTTCATCGCAGGCGTACAGTGATTTAGACATGAGGTCGTTGCGAGGTGCGCCTGAGTAATCAGCGTGACCCAAAATTGCATTCAAAATATCTTCTGGATAGCCTAGTTCTCTTAAGTGAGCCACACCGACAAAAGGGTGACCTTTTTGATTTTCAACATCGATATCTGGATGTTTTTCGTAATCAAAATCGTGAAGGAGGGCAGCGATGCCCCATCTCTCTTCGTCTTCACCGTACTTTTTGGCATAGGCAACGGTTGCAGTTTCTACTGCTAGCATGTGGTTGCGTAAGCTCTCTGATTCAGTCCATTCAGTCATCAGTTGATAAGCATCTTCTCGTGTAAATTCCATAAGATAGTTTAACGTAGATGCTTTGGGCTAATCATAATTATAGTCTCATCTATATGGCTTTATCTATAATGCATTCAAAGATTAACAAACTTGGTTGAAGCATTAATGTTTGAGCTAGTCAGAGTTACTTAAGCCATCATTCTCTATAGTGTTGCTATTATGTCGAAGATGGTTGAAGATTTAAAAGTCACGTCTACAGCGCAGTTAGCAGTAAAATTGCATGAACATGAAAAGGCAGTATTTGAAGGCACTGCTCAAGGTAAAGATTACATTGGTTTTATGTATCATAGGCAAGAGGTGCAGCGCCGTTTGTGGTCTGGTTTAGATGTGAACTTAGATGAGGCTGTCAAGCAGCTTTCTAAGATTCATAGTTTGGGTACGAAGACTGAGTACTGATTTATACCAATTCCGCTTGAATCCGTATTAAAGTCTGAACATGTTTTTGGATAGTGTCTCGGTTGCTAGCGGAATAAACTAACGCACCTGAAGTTTTTAAGTGAATACTTTCCTACATGTATTTTCGGACACGGTAATAGTGAGCTATAAAAAAGTGGCGGTTGTTTAACCGCCACTTTCTTTTTTGTATTTACGAACGTTGTTCTATGTTTGTTAGGTCTTTGTTCAGACCTTTGTTAGGCTCGAGCCCGTCTACCACGACGACCTGAACCTGTACCACCTGCACTATTGCGCTGACGGTTTTTAAACCAAACCACCATTGGTGCAAGAATGAAAATACTTGAGTACGTACCCACTGCAATACCAATTAGCAGCGTTACGCTGAAGTCACGAAGTACGCTACCACCAAAGAAGAGTAGTGCAAGGATGGCAAGCAAGGTTGTACCAGAGGTAATCAAAGTTCTTGAAAGCGTTTGGTTTACACTTAAATCAACCACTTCTTCATAGCTCAAGCCACGAACTTTCTTGAGGTTCTCACGGATTCTATCAGAAATAATAATACTATCGTTTAGTGAGTAACCAATCACGAAGAGGATTGCTGCGAGAACAGGAATACTAAATTCAGCACCTGTGATTCTGTTGATGCCAAGTACCAAAACAACATCATGAACCACAGCAATAATAGCTGCAATCGCAATAATCCAGTTTGGCCAGAATCGAATACCAACATACAAGAGGATGAGTCCTATAGCTACAAGAAGCGCAGTAATAGCTGCTCTTCGTAGTTCCTCACCTACAGCAGGACCGACAAAGTCAGCTTGTAGCAAGTCTGCATTGATAGCAGTTCCAAGGTTTGTTGCGAAGCGATCACTACCTTCTGCCCCAGGTTGTAGACCTACACGAACAGAGAGTAAGTTACCGTCGATGGTGTTATCAATAACCTCTTGAATGACTGCGCCACCACCTGTGACGCCAGTTACGCCTAGTGTATCGATTGCATCACGTACGTTGTTGGTATCAATACCTTCAGCTACTTTATAAAGGATGCTCGAGCCGCCTGTGAAGTCAGTTGATGGGTTGACACCTCTAACGGTTAAGTA
Source organism: uncultured Deinococcales bacterium (assembly GCA_937934635.1). Next base: position 1,209 of record CALGZD010000333.1, on the reverse strand, counting down.
ACCTAGAGAAGCGATTGCAAGTAAGCCAGAGATAGCCATTACAACACCTGCTTTATTTACAAAGCGCAGTCCAGAGAACTGACCAAGTGGTGTTAGGAAGCTGCGACGATTACGAGTTGTGAATACATCAAGCAAGAATGGTACAACCACGATGTTTACAAAAACAGCAGAGATAATACCAATTGCAAGGATAACAGCAAAACCACGCACAGGACCGCTGGTGTACTGATATAGCGCAGCAGCAGCGAGGAGTGTTGTTACGTTTGCATCAATAATGGCTGAGAGTGAGTGCCCAAAGCCGTTTTTCATAGCTAGCCGCAAGCCTTTGCCAGATTTAAGTTCTTCCTTGATACGTTCAAAAGAAATAACATTACCGTCAACCGCAGCACCGATAGTCAGCACAAGACCTGCAAGACCAGGTAGCGTAAGTACAGCTTTAAGACCACCTAAGATGCCAAAGATAAAGAGCATGGCAAGGATAAGACCAAAGGTTAGAACCCCACCAAAAAGTGGACCATAGGCTAATATAACAGCCAAGATAACTGCGCCACCACCGATAAGTGCAGCACGGCGACCTGCAGAAATTGAGTCTTTACCAAGCGTTGGACCGATGGCACGGATTTCTTCAACTTTTAGATTGATTGGCAAGCTACCACTACGAAGTACAAGGGCTAAGTCACTTGCTTCTTCAAAGTCAGCAAAGCCTTCAATTTGACCATTTGTGCTGATAACCCCATTTAGACGTGGCGCACTCATGATTTCACCATCAAGCACAATTGCCATTTGGCGACCTAGGTTATTGCCAGTGAAGGTACCAAATTCGCGTGTGTATTCACCTTTAATATCGAAAAATACTAAGGTACCACCAAGACCGCTAGTGTTGTTAAAGCCAGTTGAGGCATTGCTGATGATTTCACCTGTGAAGGCAACATCTTCAAGTTGCTCAAGCGGTGCGCCAGGTCCGACAATTCCTTCAAACTCAGGTTTAGCTAAGCGGAATTCCAAAACTGCTTGTTGACCCACTAAGTCAAGCGCACGATCTTGTTGATCGCTGCTAAGACCCGGTAGCTCAACCATGATGCGACGGTCACCAACAGTTTGTACGGTTGGCTCAGCCACACCAAATTCGTTTACACGGTTTTCAATAACATTACGAGCTGCAACAAGGTCTTCACGAAGGACTTCAGTTTCTTCGGCTTGCAATACCAC
>CALGZD010000332.1 GCA_937934635.1 uncultured Deinococcales bacterium | reverse complement strand
CTTAAAGCGTGTAAGCGTTCATTTAGTGACAGCAAGGTACTTTCTTGCCTTTGAGAAAGTAATATTTTGAGTTCTGGAATAACTGCTAGGCTTCTTGCTAAAGCTGCTAGGTCTCGAGCCTTGACTGTATTCGCACTAAGCCGTGTAGATAAACGTTCCAAATCATGCACTTTAAAAAGTGCTTTGCGAAGCTCATCTCGCAAAACTTTATCTTTTACAAATGCCTCAACTGTGTGTTGCCGTTGCTCGATGAGTGCTTTATCTAAAAGTGGATGTCTCAACCACGCTTGTAGTAAACGTCTACCAGGTGTTGTACGGCAATCGCTTAATATAGAAAACAGTGTTCTATCGCTGTCTCCAACTTGTGTATCGAAAACTTCTAGAGTAGAAAGTGCCACCTCGCCTATGTTCATATAGGCACCGGGGTCGTAACGTAAAAAGTTTCTAACTTGTGGCAGTTTGCCTTGTTGCGTTTCTAGTGCGTAGGACAGTACTGCTGCTGCAGCACGTGTTAGTGCTTCGGTTGTCAGGCTTGAGGGTACTTTGCCAAAGTGGCTTTGTAAAACATCTTCGGCAGATTCAAAACGTCCATTGCTAAGCATGACTGCAAAACGTTGGCTAAAGGCTTGCCTAAAAGCATCTTGCTCGTAAAGTTCTGGTGCAAGCAGCACTTCGGCTGGACGGTAACGCTTGAGTTCATCGTACAAACTTGCACGACTGTATAGATGCGTACCTCGAAACTCTCCTGTACTTAAATCTAATAGGGTTAGACCATAACCATCACCTGTAGCAACTGCTGCTAGATAGTTAGCATCTGGCTTGAGCAAACGTTCATCAGTGATAGTCCCCGGTGTAATCAGTTGGGTGATTTCACGCTTGACTAGTTTGTCTGGTCCAAGGTTGTGTATATCTACTTGATCGGCAATTGCTACACGGATGCCCTGCGCTAGCAATTTTTCAACATTGGCATCTACACTGCGGATAGGTATGCCAGCCATAGGTGTGACAAAATCTTTACTGGTTTTGTGTGTGAGGATGATACTTAGCGCTCTTGCCAGACGCTCAGCATCTTCACCAAAGCACTCGTAAAAATCCCCAACTTGAAAGAGGAGTAAGTAGTCATGATACTTATCTCGCAATTCGACATATTGAACTAAAAGAGGTGGTAGTTCCCCTTTGCCTTCTCCCTTAAGAGAGCCTGTACTCTGTGTTGCTGCTAAATTACCCACGGCCATTACCATTCATGTACTTTACCTTAAAATTCAAGGTAAAGGATTATTATTCGCTGTATTTTACTTAGTCTTTGTTTAAAAACTGAACTAATACTTACTTAGCTAGTAGCTTATCACAGCCGAAAGGTTCTCTCTTAGTTGATTTTAGAGTTTTTATTTTCTTTTTGGAAATTAGTAAGTTCTATATCGTGGGCTTTAAGGAGGGCTCGAGCCCTGTCATCACAAAGCAAATCCAGCTCACTTACCCTCTCCTCCAAACCATAACGTTCCGTATAAGACGCATCACCCTCTACGCTCAATGCAGGGTGAACCACCATCTCCGTAATGCCTTCAGGAATCTGTTCTATGATGGCCTTAAATTTGTCATAGCTATAATTACGGAACAAATCAAGCACTAAGTGATTTGGTGTACACAAACCATGCGCTTCTATGTCTTTAGCCCGTTCTCTTTCCCACAGCATCATTTGTGGCAAAGTTTGCATCATCAAAGCAGGGTTTTTTAAACCTAGCTGTACATAGTCCCAAACATAATCTGTGGCTGTCTTTTTATTAGGTACTTTTACCTTTATAGGTACAGGTTGCCGAATTGGTACCTTATACTGCTGTGCTAGTTCAACCACGATTGGGAAAAAGGGGTTATAGATAACAAACACGTGTTGATGATAGTCAATATGGTCGAACTTCCGCCCAGACGTTAAAAAACGGACTGCTTGTGCTTGTGCCTCGGCACGAAGTTCATCAAGCGAAACATCCTTAAAACGCGTTATTAAATCAATTAAGGGATAAAAGTTGCCTTTTCTATTTACCAAACTGGGTATAAGTTCAGGAGGTAAAACTGGTCTTCCTAGTGTAACGTTTAGGTGTAAGCCAATTGGCATGTCGGCAGGGGCTTGCTCCAACCTATTCACAGCATCTGGCATATTCATAATCGCAGAAGACGAACTGATAATCCCCTCCGACCAACCTTTTATGATGCCTTCACTGACCGACTCTGAAAGCCCATAATCATCCGCATTGATGATAAGTTTTCGTTCTCCCATTTTGGGCTTTAGTTTGTATATTTTATTTGTAGCCATTACAACTATCCACTTATACCAATTCTGCTTAAATCCACTTCAATCCACTTCAATCCACTTCAATTCAATTCAATTCAATTCAATCCAATTCAATCCAATTCAATTCAATCCAATTCAATGTAAAGTAAAGTAAAGTAAAGTAAAGTCTAAAAGTGTTTTTAAGTAGTAGTTCAGGTAACTAGCAGAATAAACTAACGCACCTGAAGCTTCTGAGGCATTCTTCTTACTACACATATTTTCGGACACGGGTATTATCTATTCAAGAACTTCAACGTAGCACACGACTATATAAATAGCATTAGCATAAATAGCATTAGCGACCAAACATCATACTGTAAAGTGTTTTAAGACAAAGTGCTTTGACACAATTTACAAGCTCATGTTGATATAAATAAGCTTATGCCACTTGATATCACATCACACGTTCCAACAGAATCTGCACGAAGACGTGCGGAACAAGCAGGTTTAGATATCGAAAAGCTTCGCTTGGAAGAACCTACCCAGTACGCCATTCTAAATGCCGAAAGTTGTTTAGATGTAGATAATCTTGTAAAAAATGATGTGGCAAATACCTTACACGCTCACTTTCAAGACCATCAATTCTTTGATTTGCCTATTACTGAAGCACGCACACGCTTGCTTTGCTTTCCTGCACTAGACAAAGAAGCACTCAAATCTTTAGAAAATACACTCTATACCCTAAGTGATGCACCCAATATGAAAGCGCAACATGCTTTTTTTCGAGTGGTGAATGATTTAAAAGGTGAACACCGAGAATTTGTTTTGCCAATCGCAGTGGAAAAGTGGCAACAAGATTTTGACGTAATGGTTGGTCCTTTTAAGACTCAAGATTTAGCCGATGACTGGGGCAAACAGGCTATAGGACCAGCACAAAACGCTTCTTATGACACCATTCCTCTAAATGGTCTTTGGTTTTGTGATGTGTTTGAAGGTAACTTCTAGTTTTTGTTTCTAGACCGCAATGCCTTTAAGGCTCTATCTAAAGCTATCAAGAAAAACCCAACAGAAACCACAGCCCAAATTGCTTCGATGGTGTTAATGTTTGCTGGACTTCCAGATGGGCAAGTTTCTAAAACCTCACCAATACAATCTTGCCACTTCCAATAGCGGATGTAATAGACATAGTAGAAGAAAACAGCTAATGCAAAAAAAGTAAAAGCGATAATAAATTGGTTTCTAGTAGTTGGTTGTAGCATACTATCTTTCAGGATGGTTTTCGCTTAACTCCATATCCACAAGCGGGTGGACAATCATTTCATCATCTTCACCACGAAAGTATCTATACACATCTACCATATCAAATACTAAAGCAATGATATTCGTAAGATAAAGCAATACCAGCCATATTCCAAAAGTAGATAAAAAATCTATAGTCTCCATACGTAGCGCAAGATAAATCAATACTGGAATCCACCAAAAATAGGCTGCACCAAGCAAGCGAACAAAACCTTTGATTTCTGCTAACCAAAACATAGTGGCACTACTGAGCATAAAACCCATGAATACAGCTATGGCTTCAGGTCTTGGCAAAAATGCCAAACTAAGCAAATTAATCACAACTATCCAAACAGTCCACACCAGTTTTGACTTCTTCATATTGAATAAGCCTTGCAAAAATTCTTGTATTTCATCCCACAGCATCATCATAATTGGTCACCTACAAACAAACAGAAGGCTAGTATAACACCAGCCTTCTGTCAAAATTACGAAGCTTTGGGTGCGTCCCATTTGAGGTTGGAAATAGTTTCAAAGCAAATAGAAGTTTTTTGCTTTTTGAAAAACTTCCAAGGTGCGTCCCTTAAGTACTTAACACATTATAACTATGTGAACTATACATCCAACCTATAGCGGGACGCACCCCGAAGCTTTAGAAATTATTCAAATAACTTATCGATGTATACACGCCTTAAAGTGGTCAGGGCTAACTTCTTCGAGGGTAGGCACAACCTCAGCGCATTCTTTTGTTGCGATTGGACAGCGTGTACGGAATACACAGCCACTTGGCGGGTTGATTGGTGAAGGGATGTCACCTTCTAGCAAAATACGCTCACGCTTCAAAGTTGGATCTGGAATCGGAATCGCTGAAAGTAGCGACTCTGTATACGGGTGAACAGGATTGCTATACAGCTCACGAGCTGGTGCAATTTCCATGATTCGCCCTAAGTACATAACGATAACGACGTCACTAATGTACTCAACAACTGCTAAATCGTGTGCAATGAAGAGGAGCGTAAGACCAAGCTCTTCTTTCAAATCTTGAAGCAGGTTCACAACCTGTGCCTGAATCGAAACATCAAGCGCAGACACTGGCTCATCAGCCACAATAAACTGTGGATCTACAGCAAGCGCTCTTGCAATACCAATACGTTGACGCTGACCACCAGAAAATTCGTGTGGGTAGCGGCGCATGTGAGCGCTAGAAAGACCTACTTTTTCAAGCAAATCCGCTACTTTTTCATCTTTGGCTTTGCCTTTAGCAAGCTTGTGAATTTCTAATGCCTCACCAATGATGTCACCAACAGTCATACGTGGGTTAAGACTCGCAAATGGATCTTGAAAGATAATTTGCATTTCTTTACGATACTCACGCATAGTGCGCTTATTGACTTTGGTTAAGTCTGTACCATCAAAAATAACTTCGCCAGCGGTTGGTTCAATCAAACGCAAAATTGCACGCCCTGCAGTTGTCTTACCTGAACCAGACTCACCCACAAGACCTACTACTTCACCTGGGCGAATTCCAAAGTTCAAATCTTCTACTGCTTTTACATTGCCAACAACCTGCGATAGGATACCGCCACGAATTGGAAAATACTTCTTAAGATTTTTTACTTCCAAAAGGTATTCGTTGCCTTTTGCTGTTTTGGTTGTATTTGAAGCTGTGTTTGAAGCTGTGTTTGAAGCTGTGTTTTGAGATTCTGCTACTGCACTCATACTAATGCCTCTTTGTTTAGAGTTAGTCGATTTATTTCATCTTGCGTTAAATCATCAAGATTTATATTACCTGAATTTATATCACTAAGGGTTAGGTTAGTTCTGTTACTAGCACGTTCTTCAGCAACAGATTGCCATCTTGCACAACGCACCATATGACCACCACCAGAATCGGCTAATGTTGGAATTTCTTCTTTGCATATATCTTTGACATAACCACAGCGTGGATTAAACGCACAACCATCAGGCAAATAAAGTGGGTTTGGTACATTACCTGGAATAGCTTCCAGACGCTCTTGGTGTTCTGCTGCTTTATCTACCCTTGGAATCGAATTTAGTAGACCCATTGTATATGGGTGACGTGGTTTCGCATAAATCGTTTCGACTTCTGCTTCTTCCACAGCACGTCCTGAGTACATCACCACAACTCGGTCAGCAATTTCTGCTACCACACCTAAATCGTGAGTAATGAATAGAATAGACATACCAATCTCTTTTTGCAGCTTACGCATGAGGTCAAGAATCTGAGCTTGAATGGTTACGTCAAGTGCTGTTGTTGGCTCGTCAGCTATGAGTAGCTTAGGACTACAAGAAAGCGCCATAGCAATCATGACACGCTGACGCATACCACCTGACATTTGGTGTGGATAGTTTTTAACACGCTTTCCTGGCTCAGGAATACCTACAAGGTCTAGCATTTCAGCAGCTAGCTTCATAGCTTGCGACTTTGTCTTGCCTTGGTGAAGCACAATTGCCTCAGCAATTTGATCACCCACTGTATATACAGGGTTCAAGCTGGTCATAGGCTCTTGGAAAATCATGGAAATATCGTTACCACGAATCTGGCGCATACCACGCTCATTGAGCTGTAAGATATTTTGACCTTCAAAGTTGATTTCACCACCAGCAAAGCGACCTGGTGGCATAGGAATAAGACGCATAATCGACAGACTTGTTACTGACTTACCAGAACCAGACTCACCAACAACTGCGAGTGTTTCCCCTTTGTCAATGTGAAAACTAACCCCATCGACAGCTTTTACTGTACCTTCGTCAGTATCAAAATAGGTTTTTAGACCTTTAACCTCAAGTAGTTTTTCTGCCATTTAGTAACATACTCCTTATATAACAAATATAACAAACTCAAATAAACTAATAAAATATATTGCGGCAAAACATGTAGCAAAACGTGTAATAAACAATAGCTAAACTTCTGATATTAATTATTTGTTTTAGCCTTATATTAATCGGTAATACACGCTAACATATTTAGCCCTGAAAGCAAAACAAATTATTTGACTTATTTTTAAATTTTAGAACAATTCCTATCACAAAATGCTTGTTAGGGGTGTGTCCGAATATTACCGATGAAAACATTTAGGCATAGCACAAAAATTCTTGAATATCCGATACGGACACACCTTTAGAGTTTTTTTCGCTTCGCTACAAAAACATCTTAGTAGATAATACATTTTGGTGTAT
>CALGZD010000331.1 GCA_937934635.1 uncultured Deinococcales bacterium | reverse complement strand
AACTGCTTCAATGACTTTGTCTTGTTGTTCTTTTGTGAGATTTGGATAGATAGGTAGACATAGGATGCTACTGGCAGCAGCTCGAGCCCGCCCTATATCCCCACGTTCGCAGCCCTTCAAAGGTGGTAAATCAGCCAAAGTGTGCGGATAATAACGTCTAGCACCAATACCTTTTTCAGCTAATTGCTCTAAAAAACTTTGTCTATCTTCAACCATGATGTTGTAAAGATGATAAACACTTTCACCACGTGTTTGCAGGAGCTTTAGGGATTTGTTTTCAGCAAGTGGAGCAAAGGCTTCATTATATTGTTGTGCTATTGCTCTACGTTGTTCGTTCCACTTATCTATGTATGCAAATTTTTTCGACAAAACGCCCGCTTGCAAGGCATCAAGTCGAGAAGTGTAACCAACGTCATTGTGGTAGTAATCGCCTACAGTTGCATGTACACGCAATTCTGTGACTTTTTGTGCCAAAGCTGCGTCATCGGTTGTGACCATGCCTGCATCACCAGCAGCGCCAAGGTTTTTAGTTGGGTAAAAAGAGTAGGTCGTTATGTCAGACCATTGCCCTACATAGTTGCCATTTAGCGAAGCTCCTACTGCTTGGGCAGCATCTTCTATGATTTTGAGATTGTGCTTTTTGGCAATATCAACCAGCTCAGGCATGTTTGCAGGTATGCCGTAAAGATGGACTGGCATGATTGCTTTGGTATTTTCAGTAATAGCAGCTTCTGTTGCCTTTGGGCAGAGCGTAAGGCATTCATCGACATCGACTAATACAGGTGTTGCACCAACGACTAGCACTGCTTCTGCTGAAGCATAAAAGGTTAGGGCAGGAACAATAACTTCATCACCATGACCTATGTTTAAGGCACGTAAGCTTAGGACAAGTGCATCGGTACCATTTGCTACGCCAACTGCGTGCTTTGTTGCATAGCGCTTTGCGAAGTCTGCTTCGAAAGAACTAACAGGTTCACCTAGGATGAAGGCTTGTTTACGTAATAGGTCGACGACTACGTTTTCTAGCTCGAGCTGTAATTCAGCCTCAACACTAAGGTCAAATAGGGGAACCATAGATGAAATCAAAAGTTGTAGTAGATAACTACTGCAACAAGAATACCCAATAGGGTTCCAACAATCACTTGTGGTACCGTGTGCCCCAACAAAGTTTTGAGTGCCTTTGGCTGAAATCCCTCTTCAAAAAGGTGAGGTAATTCTTTGACAATTTCATTGAGGATTTCTGCATGTAAACCTGCTGCCCGTCGTACTCCTTTTGCATCATAGATGACAATGTAGCTAAAGACAGCTGCGATTGCAAAATAAGCGCTGTTAAACCCTTCTTGCAAACCAATCATGACAGAGAGCGCGGCTACAGAGGCAGAGTGAGACGATGGCATACCACCTGTATCCCACAAGCGTCGTAAATCTAATTTTTTGTCAGTCAAAAACTCAATAACAACCTTGAGCATTTGTGCTATGGCACTTGCAATTAGGGCTGCCCAAAGTGGGCGATTGTAAACTACATCAAGTAACATGAAGTATCCTTAAGAAGATCGTAAGAAGGTAGCTAGTATGGCGACAACTGATAATACAAAGAGTATCTTTTGGACGCTAAACTCTAAGAAGCTTATGGGTACAGAATAGTATAGCCAATTCAGATTATTCACCCTTAGAGTTTCACTTGTTAAAGCACTAGTGTTCTAAAACAGTTTGTTTACTATAACGTTTTTTTGTTGCTGTGTCTGTATGCAGTCTGTATGCCCTGTTTTGGGGTGATGGGTAGAAGCCATAGTATACGCCGTAGTAGAAGCTATAGTATCAAGACTTTTGATTATCTAAGCCTCTGTTTTTAGATTTGGTATGAGTTGCTAGGTTAATTGTTAGGTTAATTGTCAGGTTAATTTCTAGATTTTAGCCTTTTAGATTTAACCTCTACTAGATTTAACCGCTACTAGATTTAACCTCTACGCCTTACCGCAGCATTAAAGGTGTTTTCCATCAACATTGCCACAGTCATGCGACCAGTTCCACCTGGCATTGGGGTCAGATAAGCTGCTTTCTCTGCAACATCTGGGTGAATGTCTCCAACAATCTTTTCATCAATACGGGTGATACCTACATCTAGAGCAATGACGCCTTCTTTGACCATATCAGCCTTGATAAATCCAGCAATCCCCACAGCGGCTACAATCACATCAGCTTGTCTAGTTAAGGCTGGCAAATCACGTGTTCTTGAGTGGGCAATAGTTACAGTGGCGCTACGTGCTAAAAAGAGTGCAGCAGCAGGCTTACCTACAATGTTTGAACGTCCTACAATGACTACATGCTGACCTTCAATTGGTAGCTCGTAATGATCCATGATGCGAATCAAGCCTGCTGGCGTACATGGCAGCAAGGATTCTTGACCTGTCCACAAGCGTCCAACATTTACAGGGTGAAAACCATCAACATCTTTTTCTGGATTGATAGCTTGTAAAACTACTGAGTCATCGATATGGTCTGGTACTGGTAACTGCACCAAAATGCCATCTACAGTGTCATCGTTGTTTAGCTCTTCGATTAAAGCAAGTAATTCGCTTTGTGTTGTTGCTTCTGGTAATTCATGTGTTTGGGCAGACAGACCAATTGATTCAGCCATCTTTTGTTTTCCACGAACATAAGACACACTTGCAGGGTCTTCACCTACACGAATGAAGCGTAAGCTTGGTACAAAATTTAGCTTAGCTATTTTTGCTGATAATTCTGCTTTAACTGCGTCAGAAACCGGTTTTCCTTTTAATGATTGAGCTGGCATAATTCGAACGTCCTTAACTTTAGAAATATTCCATTTTTACTGCGTCAGGTGTAGGTACGTAATAATGCTGTCCTCTCACCTTTTTTCTATTTATTCTGGATAGCATAACGTTGTTGTTGAACAGAGTGCTAGTGTTACTTGTTAAGGCATAGAGCTTATTTAGCGCAAGAAAAATGCCCCACTGAAGTGGGGCATAGCTATCAATTTTGGAATGCTAAATCTTATTATGTACTGCTTGTTTAGGCATGTTTGTCAGGCATGTTTGTTAGGTATTGTCGCTTGAATCAGCATCGTCTGATTCGACAACTGCATCAGCATCTACTTCACGAATAACTTCAAGTTGTACTTTAGTCACAACTGCTGCCAATGCACCAACTGCTGCTAGTACAGGTAGCCATGCTGCTAGTAATCCACCACCGACGATGCCTAAGGTTAGTGGTATGGTCATAAGTTCATTGCCATCGCTGTTACGAATAATAACTTTGCGTGCATTGCTTTCTTCGAACAATTCTTTGACCTTATCAACAAGCTGACCACTTGCAATTTCAATGTTTTCTACTACTGTACGACCAGTTTCCTTACTCATAGAACTACACCTTATACCTTTCTGATACTTCTTTTATATTAGCGTTTCCACACTATTCTGACCCACACTAAACACATTTGTTCTTACTCGCGCTGTGTGGTTTTCACAGACATCTGCATCACCGATTAACTGACTAGGGTCAGTTAATCGTGGAACAGTTACGCACCCAATAGGAAAGTAGAATAAGAAATACCTGCACCCAAAAGATGCAGGTAGGCTAAAAAAACGCAAAGGAAAAGTTAGTTCTTTAATTGTCGTTCAAAAAAACTTAGCATCTCGCTAAAGGCATCAGTTGCTGCTTCATTCCTGTTTACCTCAGCACCATTCACCATAAAACCATGTGGTTCACCTTGATAAACCTTTAGTTCAAAGTATTTGTTAGCCTCATCAAGTGCTTGTGCATAGTCATAAATATCTGCAATAGGACTAGGGCGGTCTTTCGTACCATGAACAATGTACAGCGGGGCATTCAAATCAGCCACTAAATCCATTGCTGAAGGCTCACCATTTTTGGGAAAACCGTACCACGCAAAACCAGCATCAAAGGCTTCAATTTGTGGCAGTAACAACATAGTATAGCGTCCACCCGCACAAAAGCCTGTTAGACCTATTTTGTCAGAGACCTTAGCTGTCGCTTTAAGAAAATCAATACTATCCAGTGATAACTGCTTTACAACTGCATCAGACGGCTGCCGACCAAAGGTCTGCCACTCAACTGATAACACCACATAACCTGCTGCTGCAAATTCTCTTGTAAATGTCTTATAGCCTTCTTGCAAACCTCGGAAGGAATGAAGTAGCACAATACCAGGATAACTACCTTCGGCTTCTGGGCTCGCCATGTAAGCAGGATAGCTCTGCCCACCACTTTCAACCATGACAGTTTCGACAGCAACCCCTTCAAGCTCTCCACCTGTCTGAGCTAAAGAAAAACTTAGGACAAATGCTGTGAAAATAATCAACATTACAACACGCTGAAACATAAAACCTCCACTAACATCATAATGTTCAAAGCACGATTCACTCCGTAGCTCTCTATACGAACGGACATCTATGCAGGGAGTCTACTATTTAATACGACAGTTTAATACGACAGTTCAACAATCTTTAAACCATCTTCCAACGTCAACTTGGTATAAATCTCAAAACCAAATTTTTGGTACAGCGATATAGCAGGAATATTATCTTCAGCAGTAGATACTAAGATTGTTTTATCTTT
>CALGZD010000330.1 GCA_937934635.1 uncultured Deinococcales bacterium | reverse complement strand
ATAGTCCAGCTTTGACTTAAGGCTGACAGAATTTTTTGTTCATTCATTAGAATCTCCTTACAGCTATGATGCAGATTTAGCAAAGTGGCTGAACCACTCTTTAAAGTCAGGCTCGAGCCCCATCAAAACTTTCGTCAACTCACCTCTTTTGGGTCTAGTACTATATTTCAAACCATTTTCTTCTAACTGCTTTTGTAGTTCAAAAACAAAGTCCCAACCCTGTTTTTCAAAAAGTACGTTTGCTTGTAAACTCATTGTGCCTTGAAACCACAACATGTCATAAAAGTTGAGCTTGCCCTTTGGAAATTCAAAGCTTCCTAAATCTCGCTATGTTGGACTGCCGTATTTGCTCACAGCCGACCATGCTAAAAAACGAGCTTTTAAATCTTCTTGCCCACTACTATCTAAGGCGAGTAAGTAAATGTAGGTAGCGAGGAATTCATCGAACCAACGCAAACCTGTCCGTAGACCAGATAGGTTTGCAATCGCATGACCCCATTCATGCCCAGAGAGCATATCTAAAAACTCTGTCACGTTTTTGCTAGGTGCAGTGTAGCCTTCTTTAGCAGCTTCTAGATAGATGTCGTTGAATTTGGCAAGCATACGCTCTGGGTAACTTGCAGATAGGATGATGCTAACTTTAGGAGCTTTATCTTCTTTTTTAGGTTGATTGCGTGTGAAGGGGAGACCGTAAGGGTATCTATACAACTTTTGCCAATCAGAACGGTTGAGGACTAAGAGCTCGAGCCTACCCTCTTGCCATAGTTCATGAATCTCTTGGGTGTGTAGTCCAAGCAAAAATTGCCGTAACTGCTCAGCACGACGTTTACTATTTTGTGAGCAGTGTAAGTCAATACCTTCTAATGCAAGACCTTCTAATACAAGACCTTCTAATGCAAGATTTTTTACAGGATTATCTAATTCTTCTGATTTTCTGTGAGAGCTTGTTTTAAACACATAAGGACTGTGGTGCAGTAGAACTTTGGCAAAAGAAGGAGGTACTGAAGAGGGCATGTAGGTAGTTTAACTTGACAACTGCTCTAAAATCAGTGATTTGCTGCGATATATTAGTAAGCGATATATTCTTGCTAAGTTGTTGCGTATGCGTTTTATAGCTAAAAGTTTTCATATTTGATTATCTTGGCTCATAAATTGAATAAACTCTCATATATATTAAGCAAATCTTAATAAATTGAGGAATTTCATTGGTGTAAGATTAATTTGGCTTCAGAATTAGTAGTTATGTACATGGCATAGTGTTGAGATACAGAACGGTTAGATATAGAGCTTTGAGATACAGGGATGTTGAGATACAGAGTATTTAGGTATAAAGCGTTTAGGTATAAAGCGTTTAGGTATAAAGCGTTTAGGTATTAATAAGATAGTCCATCCTCTAACTAGTATCTAACTAGAAGTGAGCATTAGATGCCAGTACTGGGATTAAAGAGTAGGGATTGAAGAGGTTGAGATGTTTATTCAAAATGTAGCGTTACTTTGCTTTTCAATGATTGTGCTGGGTGCGGTCATTGGTTATGTAACACCACATATTAGAAAGTGGTTTTTTAGGAATGTTTTTGATCGTTCAGGCTTCGACTTTGCAGGTTTAGAGTCTAAAGGTTCAGAGCCTACAAGTTCAGAGTCTACAAGTTCAGAGTCTACAGGTTTAGAGCCTAAAGGTTCAGAGTCTACAGGTTTAAATTCTAAAGGTTTAAATTCTAAAGGTTTAGATTTTGAAGGTTTAGAGTCTGAAAAACTAGATGTCGATGTTCGTGAATCAAGACAGCAAAGTTATCATAAGTCCGATGATTCTGAAGAATTGAATCAGCTAAAACAGCTTGTGCAACATAGAGAAGTCGAGCTAGGGCACTATCGAGCAAATGTGAAGCAGCACTTCGTTGATATGGCAAAAGTGCTTAATAACAAGCACGAAAGTGATGAAGCTTTGAATCAGGCAATGATTAGTCAAATTGGACTTGGTGCTGAAAAACTTGTTGGTGCTGAGTCGATGAAGAGTGCTGTAGGACTAAGTCTAGGATTAAGTGCTAGTGATTTAGGAAGCAATAGCTTTAGTGTTTCAGAAGGTTATGTCGAAGGTGCGTCTGCTAAAGCTAATGATAAAGTTAATGCTAAAGCTAATGCGTCTGATAAAGCTGAATGGATTCCAGTAGAACAAGAAGCAGAAATTGATGAGTTTTTTGTAGAAACAAGTTCTGAAACAAATCATGATGCAGAAGCTAAGAAGGAAAACCGTTTTCAAGAGCTTGCAGAAGAAATTGAAGGTAAGTCCAATAATGCTTTTTCTGGAATAAAAAACTGGTTTAGTGGTGTTACAGGTACTACACCCCGTATAGCAACCCCGAACCTAGGACGCACTACTTCTACAAATTCTACGAATTTATCTAATGATGCAACGAAAAAGACCTATAGTGACTTACTAGTTACCAGTATTCCTCAGACTGATGTTCACTATGATAACGGTGTGCTTGTTGATGACTCAGTTTTAGATAGTCAATGGAGTTTGGATTCGACTGCCCTCAGCCAGCATGATAGAACCCAGCAAGTGTCTTCTAAGAAGCCTGATGGCAAAACAATAAAAGCTAGTAAGTCTATAGGTAGTGAGAGAGACTACCGTTCTGCTTATGTTTATTCAGAAGCAAACGCTGAGTCTGATGCGTATGAACAATCATCCTCTCCCTCTTCTATAGATAAAGATACCCAGCCGAATACTAATAAAGTATCTGCTAACGATGAAGCCTCTCAATATTTGCGTTTGCAGCAGGGCTTTGATGAAAAAAGTGCGGGCAGTGAAAGTAGTAAGTTTATTTCTGTGACGTCTGATGATACAAGCAGTAGCGATATCTCTCTGGAAACAGTTGAAAAACCACTAGAAGTTGAAAGACCTGACCCATATGTACCTGAAAGGTCAATGTCTAAAGTAGCTATGTTTAAAACCGAGCATGATAGTGAGGCATCACAGATAGATAAAATTAGCTCAGTGGATGTTAAAACAGATGTTAAAGCAGATGTTGAAAGCTTAGAAAGTAAAAGCGATATGCTTGATCCCTATGATCGTATTACTGATGCTGTGCTTAAAGAGAGTTCAAAGCAGAATCTAAACGACGAAAAGAAAATCATTCATGAGCTTTTCTATGTTCGTGGGCATCAATCGAATATTTCGGGTAAAGCTATGTCGAATATTAATCCTGGGATTCCAAAAGATAATTGAGAGTGTTATTAATCAACAGGGATGGGGAATACTCACCTATCCCTAGATCCCTAGGTTTGGCTTGAATAAAACAAAATCGTATGGCTACTTAATGGCTACTTAATGGCTTTGGAAGTAAAAATGCAAATGTTATTTAAAGTAGATATGCTTGCTACATAAAATACGATGTGGCAAGCATTTTTGTTTTGCGTTACAAATTTGGGATGGTTTTTAGAATATATTAAGGATAGCTACGGTATACTCTGTTAGGCTTTCCGATTTTTTGTGTGAGGTTGACAGAAGTAAATCAGCTTAAACTATTTACAAGTTACTGTACAAAATCTCTTAAACTGCCACTTTTTGACTTAGAAGTTAAAAGAAGTTATAAAAGAAGTTAAAAATATAAAAGATAGCAAGTTTGAAATACTTTTTATGAAACAGATACCTCAACTAACTAAGTTTATTTTCGTTTTAGCGTGTATTGTTGCTTCTGCTATTGCTCTAGCACACGCCACTATTGTTATTGTCACCTTAAGTTTAAATCCATTAACACCACAGGTCAATGAAACATTAGATTTTAGTGTGTATATGGAAACACCGTTGCAAGTACCAGTTGAAGACGCAATTATCTTTGTGGAAGCTAAACCAAAAGATGGTATAACAACTGAAGTTACTCGCATACAACTTACTGAAGACAGAGAGAATCCTGGGACTTACAGAGGCAATATCACACCTAATAAAGAAGGTGCATGGGATTTTTTCTTTCGAGATCAAACCTATAAGGCAGAGGAAGCTAATCAGCATATTGAAGTTTTGGTTGGTAAAGAAAATTTTTCAGATATAGAATTTATTTTCCCACCTACAGCAATTGAGAGTCGCAATAGCTGGCGTACATGGCTGATTTGGTTAGTAGGTTTGCCGCTTGTCGCTGCAATTATTTTGACTGTGTTTGTTTTGACGGGTTCAAAAAACGATACCAAAAAATTAGACATAGAATTATGAATGCAGGTGTTGATTCAGCCACTCAATGCCAGCATGGGCACGGCTCTGTAAATCATCTATTGCTTTTTTGTTGAATTGTTGGTCTAAATCTAATTCGCCTGTAAAGGGTATCGTTATTTCAGTAGCTTGAGACTCTGCTAAGAAGGCAGCAACTTTTGGGTCGTAAACAATGCCCATATAAGGTGTCTTAGCAACTGCTGATAAAATGAGTCCGTGTAAACGTATTGAAATGACTAGACTTGCTTGCTGTATGGCTTCTATTACTTCATCAGGTGTTGTAGCTTCATAGACTTTGAGAGTAGGGATTATCTCTTGAAGTTTATCAATCGTTGCTTGGTCTTCATCTTTTTGAATACTCAGTGCCACGACGTTTTCTGAACGGTTTTGTAGATGCTCAGCAATTTTGATGAGACCAGCTTCAAGTTGAGGATAGCCACCTCTAGGGATGAGCATGATTGTTTTATGTTTTAGATTAGATATTTCAGTATTTGCCTTTGCATTAAGCAACAAGGCACAATCTGCAAAGCATTCAGAGGGAATATTGAGTGAATGTAGTAAATCCTGTGATGTTTTATCTCTTACGGCAATGTTTACGCCTTTTAAACTTGCTTTTAGCCAAGCCTTGCCTTGATCATTTAATGGACCGATAGATTGTCCAAAAACAAAAGTGTTTTTCCTAAGAAGCTTAGCTAATCTCAGAACAGCAAGATAATACAAAAGGCTACGGTTACTTGTTTTGTTTTGGAGTAGACCACCACCACCTGAAATGACGGCGTCACAGTTGTAAACAGCAGAAAAAAGAGATTTATAACGGTGAACCGCTTTTACATTGTGTAGCGTTTCGGTAGCATCAGGATTACTAGAAAGAACAATGATATCGTGTTTATCTTTAAGACCAGAAATTAAGCCTGAAAGAAGTGCTTCATCGCCTAAATTACCGTAACCGTAATAGCCTGAGATAAGAATCTTTGCCATAATAGTTTAGCTGATATCTTCTTGAAGACTATCGACAGTTGCAGTTGCTAACCAGCGTTGTACGAGACTAACGCCTAGTCTAGCGATAGGTACAAGAATCAGACCAATGATTGTACCAATGACCAGTGCAACAAGGGTACGTTCTAAAGAAATCAAGAGTGGTGTGTGGTAATGGCTGAAGCTGTTTAGAATAGTTGCTTGTGCCACGATGCCACCTGTTAAGAGTAAGCCTCTAACCCACGGTAGCCAGTTTGGGTTGAGTAGTGCTAAGACTGCCATAGGATGACCTAAGAGCTCTTTAAAGCGTGGTCTGGCAAAGTGTTCAGACAAGAAGTCACGAACGATGAGCTCTATGCCTGTTGTGCCAATGATTGGAAAGTTGCCACGGCGCAAAAATACAAGCGCCAGAGCGACAAACACAATGCCAAGTAGCATGACATCACCTAAGCGGATTTTATAATTCCAGAATCCTACTAACCAATCGACTGGGCGACGGAATTTTAGCAAAAAGTGAAATAGAAATAGTGCTGGCGGTATCACTAAAGTGGCTGCAACCCCTGCAAAAGGTTCTGCTGCTAGCATGGCTGGGGTATCGGTACCAACTGCTGCGAGGAACACTGCACCTATTAAGCTTATGGCAGTTGCTATGAAGATGCTATAGAAGCGGTTACTCAGTAAACCATAGCCAATTAAAGGGAAGGTAAGTGCAGCACAGAGTGCGAGTGCATCCCAATTTAAACCACCACCTGCAAGGAAACCTAGTGCAAGGACTGCTAAGGAAACAAGCAGACCCCAAGGCTGTGGATAGAGTGTAGCAAGCAGAAGAAGCCCTGCGATGACGCCAATAATACTTAACTGTCTTAAGCGTGGCTTGCCTTCGTATTCTATAGAGTTCAGGTTGCCGATGGTGTAACCTTCTGCTTTTAGTGATTTTGTCAAACCTGCAAATAGTTCCTCGGAATTAGCGAACATATCGCCGATTTTTTCTTTGGTGTAGGGGCGTACATAAAGGAGCTTTGCACCACGTTCATTTGCTGCGAGGATATATTTGTCTACGACAGTTTGTGGCTCTAAAGTGTTGAGCCAATCTTGAGCGATGCTAAAAAGACGGGCTGTGGGTACTTGCTTTGCGATATCAACCATGCCGTCTTGAGGTTCTCCTTCGATGAGTGCAGTGAGGTAAGGTTGTGAAGCAGAAATTAGCGCTTCAATTTGAT
>CALGZD010000329.1 GCA_937934635.1 uncultured Deinococcales bacterium | reverse complement strand
AAGGCAGATAAATCTTTTGGGCAGAACTTTTTGATTGATGCTGCTGTATTGCAGGCAATTGTTAATGCTGTTGCGCTTGATGACGAAAGTAATGTTTTAGAGATTGGTCCAGGTCTCGGTGTTTTAACTTACGAGCTTGTGCAGCGGGCTAAGCAAGTGACAAGTTTAGAGCTAGATGCTAGGCTTTTTCCCCTGCTTGAAGAAAGTTTAGCTAAACCTGAAAACCTCGATATTATCCACACAGATGCGCTTAAGTATGATTTTAGTACTGTTCCTGCTAACAGCTATTTTGCTGCAAATTTGCCTTATAACGTAGCTACGCCAATTATTGGCAAGGCTCTGGAAAGTGGACGTTTTAAACGTTTGGTCTTTTTGGTACAGCGAGAGGTAGCAGAACGTTTAGCAGCTCCGCCAAATAGCAAAACTTTTGGCGCGCTTAGTTTAGTTACGCAGTACTTTGCAAAAGTAAAAGTTGTTAGGCATGTAAAAGGAACAGCCTTTATGCCACCGCCTGCGGTGGAAAGCAGTGTTGTTCGATTGGATAGGCTAGAGGGTATTGAACCTAATCCTGAGCTTTTCGAATTTATCTTTACTGGCTTTAAGCATAGGCGTAAGACGCTTAAGAAAAATCTTTTGATGGCTGGCTTTGATAAGGACAAAGTTATTGGGGCACTTGGGCAAGCGGAGGTTGAGGAGTTGGCTCGAGCCGAGTCTCTCCCCCTTGAAACCTTCAAGCAATTATTCTCTCTCTTGAGAACCTAAATTCAAAGCATCAAAAACCAAACTGACATAGTGCTGTGTAATCTCAACCTCTTAGGTCTATCAACACTAATCCAGAATTGAATCTTTTATCGAGGAAACATAAAACAGCGCATCTTCAAGGTGAGCTTTCATCTTTTCCCTTGCTTCCTCAACATCCTTATTTTCGATAGCCTGAATAATCTTCTCGTGCCCTAAAATAAAGTTATCAGAAACCTCTTTATCAGTAAGTGCTTTTTGCCGTGCAGGTGCAAAGCCTTCCATCATCAGATTAACAATACCCATCATGACTTCACTCAGCAGTGGATTATGCGCTGCCTGAACAATCTTCATATGCAGTGCTGTATCTGATTTATCAGCGTTTTTCTTTTGCTCAATATCTTCAGTGATTTCTTCGTGCATTAACCATAGTTGGCGTAAATCGCTTGCTTTACGACGTTTAGCAGCAAAGCCAACTGCTTGCACTTCTATAACTTGGCGCACCTCATAGACATATTCAACCTTTTTAAAATCATTGGGTAAGCGTTGCAGAGCAGGTTCTAGACTTGTCTGAATATCCAGCTTGGTTACAAAAGCACCACCACGTGGTTGTGTTTCGATTAAACTAGCACCTTCCAAAACAGCTAAAGCCTTACGAACTGAACTACGGCTCACAGAAAAACGCTCGCAAAGTTCACGTTCTGACAAGAGTTGGTCGCCAGCTTTCAAATCGCCACTATGAATCAAGTCTTCAATATAGTTGACAATCTGGGTATATTTCACCGTTTTGGCTGCGTTTTGTTTGGCAATATCATTGCTCATTAGGCTTATTTTATTTGATTTCTAAAGGGTTTTGCTAAGTCATAAAAGATTTTATCAAATACTTTGCTTGAACTCTCAAGCATTCTCTGCTACACTTTTTGAAATACACTGGTAATACCAAAGAATACATGTTCGCAAAATACTTACTCCTTTGGACTTGAAAAATATCTAGTAGTCACTTATTAGGTAGCTAATAATTTAAGAAAGGTATCTATGTTAACGCTTACGAGGGAAACAAACCCAGTAGATTCAAACCCAGTAGATTCAAATACCGTAAACATCACAAACCTCAACACAACTAGTGAAGCTAATCAAGTGCTACCCACAAATCCTTTTTCACTACGTGAGCGTTTTGAGCAACCTCAAGGAACAATTGCGATTTCAGCGATAGATGCACTGGTACGAATCCTTATTGAACAAAGAAAAGCAGACATGCAGGCAAAGCTAAATACTGCTGCCTTTGTGTCTGGCTATCCAGGTTCACCTTTAGCTGGTTATGACTTAGCTTTAAACAAACAAGCTAAGTTACTTAGTGAGTACGACATCCATCATCAACCTGCGGTGAACGAAGATCTTGGGGTTTCGAATGTTCTAGGGTCACAAATTGCGAATTTATTGCCAGATGCAAAATATGATGGTGTCTTAGGACTTTGGTACGCAAAAAGCCCCGGCATAGACCGTAGTGCAGATGCACTTAGACATGCTAATGCTGCGGGGGTGGGTCGTTTTGGTGGCACAATAGCACTGGTTGGGGATGACCCTTTAGCAAAATCTTCTTCTTTGCCTAACAGTTCTGAAAACTTGATGTATGACTTGGCTATGCCAATCTTATCGCCAGGTACAATTGAGGAAATTCTTTCGCTTGGGCGTTATGCATTTGAGCTATCTCGCTTTTCTGGGGCTTGGTCAGGGTTTAAAGTTTTAACCAATCTTGCGGATTCATTTGCCACTGTAAG
>CALGZD010000328.1 GCA_937934635.1 uncultured Deinococcales bacterium | reverse complement strand
GATAGCAAAGCAGCAACACCTTTGTATTTGCAGCTTTGCAATAGTTTGAGTGATCTCATGGATTCTGGGCAGTTGCAACCAGGTGACCAACTCCCTTCAGAACGAAAACTTGCCGAGCAATTATCTGTCAGTCGTACAACTGCGGTGAATGCCTATCATGAACTCGAAGCACGGGGTTTGGTGCGGAGTTACATAGGTCGAGGTACCTTTGTGAGTAGCCGACCTGAGCGCATGGGGGCACACTTTGCTTGGCGAGGCAAGGTGACTGAGTCTGTGCAGCAGAGTTTGGATATGAGCATCCGTTCGCTGATTGAGCTAGATGCTGCTGACACGATTTCTTTTGGTGCAGGTCAGCCTAATCTTGAGTCTTTTCCAATTGAACGATTTCAGGCGATTAGTGATTATGTACTCAGAAACCATCCAAGTGATGCACTTGGCTTTTTGCCAACAGAGGGTCATCCTCATTTGCGTGAAGTGATTGCTCAGCGTGAAGGGGTACGACCTGAAGAAGTGCTTATCGTCACGGGTACGCAGCAAGCGCTTGATTTGATTAGTCGTTGTTTGCTGAAACAGCATGATTCAGTGGTGATGGATTGGCCAGGTTATCTTGGGGCTATTCAGAGCTTTCGCTTCGCAGGTACGCACTTGTGTGGTTGGGATGTGGCTCGAGCCGACCTTGATGAACTCGAAGACATCTTCTTGAAAAAACGCCCCAAGCTGTTGTACATAAACCCCACTTTCCAAAACCCAACAGGCAACACCTTATCGCTTGAAGCAAGGCAGGGCATCATCCAGCTAGCACGTAGCTACCGAGTACCGATTGTAGAAGACGAAGCATACCGAGATATGTACTTTTCTGAAACACCACCGCCAACCCTCAAAGACCTTGAAGGTACTGGTTTAGTGATTCACCTGCGTACCTTTTCTAAGACGCTTGCACCAGGTATGCGTCTTGGCTATGTCATTGCTGACGAAGCGATTATTGACCAGCTTTCGCTTGTCAAAGCCCAAAGCGATTTGTTTAATCCTGGATTGTCACAACTTTGCTTAGCAAAACTTGTTGATGAAGGTGATTTTGATAAAAACTTGCAGTGCTTACGCACAAGCCACATGCAACGAGCAAAAGTCATGGAGAAAAGCTTAAAAGAGCATTTACCAGTAAATAGTTTGCACTGGCAGTCACCAAAAGGCGGTCTTTACCTATGGGCACATTTGCGAGATATTGAAGGAAAAACGCTGCAAAAAGCTGCTGCAAGGCATGGTCTAAGCTTTGCTTCAGGTGACCAATTTTTCTTTGATAGTTCTGGTAAACGTTTGGTGCGTTTTGTTTATTCGAGTACGTCGCCACAGCGGATTGTTGAAGGGGTTAAGCGGGTGGCTAGGGCTTATAGAGAGTTATGAAGTAGAAGTTGTACACATAATAAAGATGATGTATTACTTTTTGGAACGATTTTTCTTCCTCGAAGATTTTTGTAACTTTCGTTTATGTTTTTTCTTCCTCTTTGAGGACCTATTTTGGAGACCATGATCTTGAATTTCTATGTCAAACAATTCTGGTATGAAAACTGACTGACCATCTTCAGACCTAAAAATAACTGCTTCACCATTTAACGTGCTAAAGAAATCAATATCATCATTGTCTTCATGATCAATGCCGATTAAGCGTTCAAAACGGAAGTTTTGGGCAACGCCTTCTTTAATCAAATCTATATCAACAATAACTGTTGGACAATGCAAGCAAAAATATCCAGCAGGAATATACATCACTCTAATTTCTGACCCCCCATCATAGACAAAATTAGCAATGCGTTGTTCAGTAGCAGCATTACAGCGAGGACAAACTTCTTTATTATCAACGAAGTCTAAAGTATAAGCATGTTTCACATTATCTTTGTGTTCAGTAAAGTCACCTTCTGATAAAAATACTCTTTTCAAAGAGGCAACTTCTTCAATGTCCATGGTGTCAGAATTGACACTAAGTACACTATCTTTATAGTTGATGTTTTCATTGGATTCCCAGTCTTGAATTGATACTCGGTTAGAACCGAAGTTCGCTCTTAAGAATAAAAAAATCCAGAAGATAATTCGAAAGGGCAGTAGAACAATAGTAATAATAGTAGCTATAATTGTACTGAGAATGTTCATGTTTGCATATCTTATCATTTACGTTGGTTGATATTTTGTGAATGCTCTACCTATTTCCTACTTTTGTAGGTGTATTTCCCCACGATATTCCGATAGCCTAAAGCTAATGACTTTACTCACCCTATTTGACCAAAAGCAAAAAAGCTTGCGTTCACAACTATCAAAGCAACCTAACTCTGAGCAAGTTGTTAAGCTGTTAAAGAACAGTTTCGATGAGCTATATCATGAGTATTCAGCAGCGCAAAATTTGGATTTGCGAGGGCAGCGAGAGCTTGCCTTTGTTGTGGACATGCTGAAGCAGTCGGTCACTATGTTAGGGGCAACGTCGGTATCTTCAAAAAAAGTAAAAAGTAGCGATTTAGCCGAGCTAGCCAAAATAGGTAGAGCAGATGAACTTGTGCAAAACGTCAATGAGGAACTAGACAAGTTGCCACTTCCTTTCCCTGTTGCTTTTGCTATTTGGCCTGTCGTTAAAGGTGTATTGGGCTTTTTCCTTTTTGCAATGTTGTGGTTTCAAAGTCAGTTTTTTGCTGCTTTTTTGGTACTTGCCCTAGGCATTGGTGATGTCCTACGTCAACTGGTGTTTAATCCAAAGAAAAAAACAGTGCTACATAAGGTGTCAGTAGACAGTGCAGCACTTTTGGCAGCAGTTGCTGAGCTTATCAAATGCGCTGACAAGCTGCTTTCAGAAAAACCAACTGTAGCCAGCCTAACTACAGGCGCAGAATCACTGGATGCGGGTGAGGCTAGACGTTTACCTATTAACCTTTTCCAAGAACTAATTGAAGCTCGTTATGCCAATGATGGTGACTTAGCCCTCAAGCGCATTTTAAAATTACCAGCTTCTTTAGAAGATATGGGTATACAAGCAGTTGACTATGATGGTACCAATGCTGAGTACTTTGATATCTTGCCAAAACTTGATGGCGATAGCAGTCAAGAAACTAGCAGTCAAGAAACTGGCAGTCATGAAACTAGTGGTCAAGAAACAGCAATGCCAGCACTGATTAAAGGCAATCAGGTGCTGGCACGTGGGCGCGTATATGGAACGCAATAATTGTTGATTACTTAGATCTAATACCAATTCCTCTTAAATCCTTTAAAAAGTCATGTATCTTATAGCTGGGAAATCTTAAGTTTGAAGCGGAATGTGGTTGAGCACCTGACGCTTCATGTCGATTATTTTATTAAGGATATTTTCGAACACGGTATAAGTTGTTTTTCTTAAAGTTCTTATAGAACTGCGCCCTTAATGTAGTATCTATCTCCTAGAGTGCTATAGATAGTTCATGCGTGTTAAAACACAGGCTTCAACAAAACATTAAGCCATGCCTGCTTTTCAGGTTTCTCTTCGTACATATCACCATAGCGTTCCCTGTATTCGTTGAGCATGGCAGTGAGTCGCTCTACTTCGGTTTGTAGATACTCAATTTTTTGACTTTTTGAAAGAGTCATTTCCTGAGCTTTGGTCATGTTTACTGATGGTTGTGGCGCTTCTGCTTCGTGTAACTGAGAGATGGCTTGTTCCAAATAGACCGTAGTTTTTAAATCCATATGGGTTGTGCGGATTGCTGCATTTGAAGAGACTTCGTAACTTTTGATTTGTGCAACAAGCTCAGCTTCGCTGACTTTTTCTTGGATGTACAGATCTATCAGCTTTTTTTCTGGTGGGGTGAGCTCGAGCCCACCTTTTTCATCTATCAGCGCTACGGGTACTTTGTGTAGACGCTTAATTTTCCGAATTTTCCGAACAATCTCAAGACCTGTGACAGGCTCGAGCGCATTGTCAAGCACAATAAATGCAGGTGTGTTTTCAATTAAGTATTCGAGTGCATCTTGCGATGTTTCATACATAACTACAGTTATGTCCTCAGGATAAGTGAGTGAATTTAGTTTTTGTTTAGATAGCGTATTAGACGCTATTAGGTAGCTTTTCCCGATCATGTATCCCCCTAATTAGATACTTGTGTGTAGTAGATAAAAGATTGTAAATAAAACTGCTACTAGTGTGATACCGATACCCCGTCGGTTTATTTAATGCTTTATGTTTTGTTTTATTAAAAGGTAGTTGTTTATGGTATTGATTTTCCTGAACCCAAAACAGCTAATGTTTTAGGTAATATTAGGAAGTTAGTGTACTTGTAGGGGCAACACAGCGTGTCTAACAGGTTTTTTAATTGTTAGACCACATGTGTAAAGTACTAGCCTTGCTATCTACCCCCTTTAAATTGAATTGCAATATCACTTTAAACATTGTTGGATTGCTAACAGCCTGCACATGAATGCTACTGCTTGAAGTGCTTGTTGTGACATCTTAGGAGGCAATCGTTAGCTAAAGGTTGTAAAGATGTTTTTTTCTTGCTCATTTCGGAAATTTCGTTAGTGAAGTTTTTTAGGGCATTAGAGAAGAAGACCAGTAGTCTTAAAGCATATGAGCACGACTGCTGAGCACGACCGCTTTAGAGGCAACAAGCGTCACAAGTAATACCAATGCTGCTTAATTCATTCATTAATTCATAAGCTGTTCTGATTTAAAAATCTAATAGCGTTTCTAAGTAATGTTGACCTATATATTGACCCATGCTAAATGAGTTCGTTCCTACTCGTTACGAAGCTCGCCGATTAACTGCGACAGCAGTTAATCGTGGAATTGCTTTTATATTAACGATATTTGCGGACTTGTATATTGAGTTTGAGTTAACTAGAAGATAGTTCTTTCAATACTAGCTATAGTAGCTGCTTGCTTGTAACCGACTCACCGCTTCACTACGGCTTTCAGCGCCGAGTTTAGAGAGAATACTCGTCATGTGATTTCTGACTGTCTTTTCAGTGATATCACACTCGATAGCCACCTCTTTGTTTTTCATACCTTTAGCGACAAAGCCAAGTACTTCATTTTCTCTGACCGTAAGTTCAGGAAAGTGGTAAACAGGCAGAGCAGAGCTGTATTTATTAAAAAACTTATGAAGATAACTGGTGACTTTACTTGCAAAAACTGCACTACCAGATGCTACCAAGCGGATGGTACGACGCAGCTCTTGGTGTCCTGTACCTTTGAGAAGATAGCCTGTTGCACCAGCTTCTAAGGCATCATAGATGCTGTTCTCATTTTCTGAATTTGTCAGCACTAGAATATAACAATCTGGATTTTCTTCTTTGATTTGTTTCGTTGCTTTGATACCATTTGCTGGTGCAATATCCAAATCAATCAAAACGATATCTGGTTTATGTTGTCGAGCAAAGTTGACTGCATCAGTAGCGGTATCAACTTCGGCAACAAGCTCAAAATCTGATGTTCTTTCGAACAGTAAGCGCAGACCATCTCTATAAAAATAATGATTATCTGCAACAAGGATTCGGATATGCGGATTCATTATAGCTCCCCTTTTTGCTCAATAGATTTGTTGGTTATAAATCTAGCTGTGTAACCCTAAAAACATCCCAAAAAGTTTGAGAGCTTTTTGTTTATAAGCTCTATCTAGTTGCTCACTCCTAGATAGAAACTTATAAAGATGTGGTTAATGTATTTGCGCCCTAAAAGCTGCTTTGATGTAGTAGCCGAATGCTAAAACTGACGTGCAAATACATATGGAAATACAAGATGTAATTGGATTAACCAACAAATAGAGTATAAATGGCATGATTTTATAAGAGCTTTAAATGTAACCATGAATAGCTTTAAAATTGTTTATATATCGTGACTCGAATTACTTTTGGGCAGTTTCTATAATAAATGATAGAAATTTTTAGTAGCTGTAGGATGGGCTATGCTCATCACCTTCTATTCCCGTCTAGGACAGGCTTTACTAAAGATAAGAGGTATGCATTATTGTAACCTAATGTTGTAGCATGGGCTGTGCCCATAAATGATAATCTACCTAAGCACCACACATAAAGCAGTACCATACATAAAGTGAATAATGACAGACGTTGTGCTCACCAACACAGTGTCTGCCATTATTTGGAAGTAGTAATACAATCGGTATCGAAGATTTGTAGTTAATAGGTGAGTATGCCTCACCTATCTGTATGTCTGTCTGATTTCTATGTTTAGAGAGGCTAGCTCACTTCTCTCTTTTCAAGAAGCCAATTGCAACCGCTTTGGATTGCTAACATAAATACTTTTGACAAAGGCGCACCCTCAAATTCATGAAGCTTAGTGGGGACACCTCTTTGCTCGAGCACAGCATGTAAATTCCGATTAGCAATGATGGCATTCGGAATACCAGCAGGAGGTGTAATGTTATCTCTGAGTGATGACAGTAAGTAGATCGGTCTTGTCTTAAAGCTTGCTTGCTTAGCATCAAAGCTAGTATCAGAGCCATTATCAGAGCCATTATCAGAGCCATTATTAAAGCCACTATCAAAGTCATTTGCAAACTTGTGAGTTAACCACTCCCACTTTGTTTCACTTTTGAGCTTCCAGTAAAAAGAACCTCCAAGTGAAAGCGCACCTGCAAAGTGCTGTGGATAGTAGAGCGCTAGGTACAGTGCCAAGATGCTACTGAACTGCTGACCCAAAATAAATACATCTAAAGATCGATTCGCAAAACCTTCCAAGTAAGGAATCAACTCTTCGGTTAAAAAGCCGCTATAACCCTGAATAGACTCAGCACTTAAATGAAATAAAGACTGAGAAGAAATGCTTATAGAAATAGCACAACAACCATTTTGGCTCGTACTGTTTTGGTTATTACCGTTCAGAGTAGGTGCCAAAATCTCCATGTACTCACTAATTCGTCTTTCGAGGGAGATGAAAACGCACTGTTTAGAGTCAGGCGAGGTATCTAGCTGGTCAAGACCTTTCACAACTAAACTGCAATCCAAATGTTTTGATTGCAGTTTGTGAACAGGCTTGTGCACTGAAGTACTCACTGGGTTATTCACGAATTCATTCAAGCGTGATACCGATACCATCTGTCTGTGCTCCCCTCGAAAAATTATTAATATTTGCTTTAGTGTCTATCTATTTAGTGTCTATCTAAAAGCTGAAGTAAAAAAAGTTGTAGTAAAGCAGAGTTGTAGTAAAAGCCCTAGCAGTAAAAGCAAAAGTATAAGATGCCCTAAACCTAGCTAGCCTAAATCTAGATTGAAGTAGTAGCTAATGACCAGATACCTAATTTATGAGATTGACCACTCAAAAAATACATGAAAAGAAACACATTTAGCTAAGCGATTAGTAGCTAAGCGATTAGGTAATGAGCCATGTAGTAATAGCTATAGAGTCAGTATGACGATTTGGCTTTATAAGAGCTTTAAATATAGGTGGTATATGTTTTATAGTTGCACAAAAACTTACAGTTATTAAGTATTTCATGAGAAATTGTCTAAATATTCTGACTCTAACGGATTCTGAGTCCGATGGGTATGCACTTCAATAAATCCCCCTAAATCCCCCTTGATAAGGGAGACTTTCACAAGATTCCACTTATTAAGGGGGGCTAGGGGGGATTGCTTTAAGAAATTATTGGCTGTCAGAGAGTGGACTCAAAAAACGTTAGAATGAGTAAATATTATGTATAGGATAGGGAAAGGTTAAAGTCTTATAGATAGCTAGAAAGTATAGAAGGATTAATGTTTTGTGGACGAAATTCATGAACCAAGTGTGAGATTTTTGATAAGCTAAGGACAAGATGCCCCTAATCACGTTCGGTGAGTTGGTGTTTAGGTCGGATTATCAGCCAGAAGCTGCTTCTAGAGAAGCTAGTTCAGCTTCGATAGATGATGTAGAGCATGATGTAATTGATACTAGAGTAGCTACTATAGGTTTAGCTAATACTGGTGTCGACAGTAACGGTGTTAACGGTGTTAACGGTGTTGTAGTAAGCACTGATGCTGAAGATGTTAGTGGGGAAAATAAAGAGGATTTTGAAGACTATTCTGGAGAAGTTCTAGAATCTGAAAGTCTTTTTATACCTATATCTACACCTTTATCTACATCTTCTAGTAACACATCATCTGGTTCTGATAGTACGCTCGAGCCAACTCAATCTGGTCCGCCTAATCAAGTTGATCAGTTCACCCGAGCCAAACCACTATCCCTACTTTCATATCTCACGCTCGAAGGCGAGCAACACAGGTCTTTTATGGCGCAGCTCATTTGGGGAAATGCCAAAAAGCCTCCCAACAGCTTGTCTCAGGCCATTGACCAATTAGTACGCTTTTTACCAGGCGTTATTGAAAAGACGGACACCCGTGTTAAGGCTATGGTCAGTTCTGATGCTGCAACCTTCAGGGAGCACATGCACCACAACCGTTATTTAGAGGCAATCGAGCTATACAAAGGGGACTTTTTACAAAACAGCTTTCCAAGCAACACCACCTTTGACTTTGAAGACTGGTATATACAAAACAGCAACCACTTTGCAGAGCAAGCACAGCTAGCCCTTTGCGAACAAGCAAGACTAGACTTGGTAGCCAATCCAATCAGGGCAAAGGAATTTAGCGAACGAGCCTATAAAATCTATGAACGTACCCAAGTGGGCGATTCAACGCTACAACTGCTTCATGCTCTTTTAGTGCAGCAAAACAGCATTTTTGCACCAAAAGTA
Organism: uncultured Deinococcales bacterium; assembly: GCA_937934635.1. The sequence goes on along the minus strand of CALGZD010000328.1, from coordinate 869 downwards.
GCCAAGGTGTTGGAAGAATATGGTTTATCTGCAACGGCAGTCAAAATTGACCTAGCTGTTGTCGAAGAAGAAGTGACTATACTCAAGGCAGTTGAAGAAGCAAAAGCCAAAGGCATCGAACCGCCAAAAATTCTTACTAGGAATATTCCACGCTATACCAGAGAATTTTTTGGACGAGCTGAAGAATTTCAATTTATACACCAGATGCTTTTACAAGGTGATTCTTCACTTGTGAGTTTGGTAGCACAGGGGGGCATGGGTAAAACCCGTTTGTCCGTCGAGCTTGCCAAGGCGTGTTTAACCAGTGGACAGTTTGACACTGCTCGTTTTGATACCGTTAGCTTTACTGCATTAGAACCGCTCAACAGTCCTGACCAAATTCCCAGAGCCATAGCCGATACCTACAGCCTCACGCTAGACCCTAGTAGTGATGTCACGGAAAGCGCAGCCCAAGTTGCCAACTACCTAAAAGACAAAAGGCACCTGCTGGTCTTAGACAACTTCGAGCATTTGCTTGCATCAGAGCACCTTGCCCAGAGTCAGCAAGTCATCAATCAGATTCTTGATGCCTGTCCAGATATGCGAATGTTAGTCACCACAAGGCAAAACCTGAATATCGACCATGAATGGGTTGTGGATATCAAGCCTTTAGGGATTCCCAAAACAGATGATGGGTACCAAAAGGCATTCATTGCTGTTCGTGACTTAGATGCTAGTGATAATGCTAGCGACCGTGATGAAGCGAAAGATGTGGTTGCCAAGTCATCACGCTTTGAGAACGCTACAAACTTAGAAAAAGACAAAAAGACAGAAGAGAGCAAAGATGATGAAGCACTCAAGCTTTTTGTCAACCGAGCCAAACATGCCAA
>CALGZD010000327.1 GCA_937934635.1 uncultured Deinococcales bacterium | reverse complement strand
TACCCCAAACCCGAACTTTGCGATGTGAGTGCGTGGGATAAGACAGCCAGGGCCTTCGCAACAGCATTGAAGGAGTGTAACGCTAAAGGAGTAATCGTCAGCACCCTACCCGAAAACCTACCTTCGGTCGCCAGAGATTTCTGCATCTCCCAAGGCATAGCCCCCATGCAAGGTTTAGAAGACTGCCTCGCAAGCATTGCAGTAGCCAACAAACTGCACAACAGACATCAACATCTAGATTCTATAGCATCTTTATCTAATAACCCAATAGAAATTCAAGAAGAACAAATCATTACTTTAGATGAAACAAGCAGTAAAGCATTATTAGCTAACTACGGAATTACATCACCAAAATCTGCAATCATAAATCACAATCTCGAAAATGCAGAATCAATCTGCAATGACATTGGCTATCCCCTAGTCATAAAAGTACTTTCAGAAGACATCATTCACAAAAGCGATGTCGGTGGTGTTCATCTAAATATCCAGAACTATAGTGAAGCATTAACTGCTTTAGAAAGCATGGCACATCTCAACTCAGACTATCTGGTTGAGCAAATGCTAGCCTCGCCTATTACAGAACTCATTCTTGGTATCAGCCGAGATGCACAATTCGGTTTAAGTATGGTTATAGGTGCAGGTGGTATATTTGTTGAAATCCTACAAGATAGTCAAACGCTTCTGTTACCAACCAACAAACTAGAAATAGAAACAGCTATCAAGCAACTTAAAGTATTTCCTTTGCTTGATGGTTATCGTGGTCAAAAGAAAGTGAACATCGAATCGCTAATAGTTACTATAGAAAATCTAGCAACCTTTGCCCAAGAGTATCAAGATTCTCTTTTTGAAGTTGATATCAATCCATTATTTGTATACGAAAACACCACTATCGCTGCGGATGCTGTCATTCGTAAAAGCAGTTCTACTAGTTCTTAAGAGGAGTCACCTTTATGTCAAACTTAAACATTGTAACCAATGGTAAAATTCTAGAAGTCACATTAAACAGACCCAAAGCAAATGCAATTGATGCAGTCACCAGTCGAGAAATGGGGCAACTCTTTAGTGATTTTAGAGACAATCCTGACTTGCGAGTTGCCATCCTAACAGGTGGTGGTGAAAAATTCTTTTCGGCTGGCTGGGATTTAAATGCTGCTGCTGAAGGTGAAGATATTGACGGTGACTATGGTGTTGGTGGCTTTGCTGGCATAACTGAGTTGCATGATTTAAACAAACCTATCATTGCTGCGGTGAATGGTTTGGCTGTAGGTGGTGGCTTTGAGTTAGCACTAGCTTGTGACCTGATTGTTGCTGCTGATAATGCCCAGTTCTTTACACCTGAAATTTTTGTTGGTGTTCTAGCAGATGCTGCGTCGCTCCGACTACCTAAACGTCTTCCCTACCACATTGCTATGGAAATGCTTTTGACAGGTCGTAGAATGTCCGCTGATGAAGCTAAGCAATGGGGCTTGGTAAATGCAGTCGTTACTCAAGCTGAGTTGATGGATAAGGCTAGAGAATTTGCAAAAACCATCATCCAAGCTGCGCCATTATCTATCGCTTCGGTGAAAGAAGTTACCCGTGCGACTGCTGCGCTGGATACAAAAGATGGTTACGCAAAAATGCGAAGTGGTGATTTAAAAACTTATGAGGCAATGCTTGTTTCAGAAGATGCTATTGAAGGTCCGAAAGCTTTCGCTGAAAAGCGTGACCCTATTTGGAAGGGAAAATAGAGCAACAAAATAATTTTCATCAGATATAAAAATGTAGAACCGATTCAGATCTTATTACAATTGAATACTTAATTAAGCTCAAAACATTCATACATTTTTTAGAAACACTTGAAAAACACTTGAGAAACACTAAGAAGAATCTAGATTTGTGCTACCTTAAATCCTATGAACTTTCCACTCAATTTCACCTTTAAAGTTGCTGCTTTAGCGCCACAATTTTCAGTTCGAGATGTTGACGGGCTCGAGCTCTGTTATGTGCGTCAGAAACTCTTTAACTTCAAAGAACATATCCAAGTTTTCAAAGACAAGTCTAAAAAAGAACTCATTACTGAGATTCATGCTGACAGAATCATTGACTGGTCAGCCTCCTACTCATTTTATGACCCCGAAGGTTTCGACTACGGTTCAGTTCGTCGCAAAGGTTTTCGCTCACTTTGGAAAAGCCACTACGAAGTCTTTGAACAAGGTAATCAGACCTACTCTATTGAAGAAGGTAATCCATTTGCCAAGTTCATCGATGGAATCGTAGGTGAAATACCTGTTATTGGCTTTCTGACAGGCTACTTTTTTAATCCTTACTATGACGTTAAAGACATGGACGGAAACGTGTGTTATACCTTATACAAAAAACCCTCCTTCTTTGGTCGTCGTTTTGAGATGCAAGAAACAATTCCTAGAGATGATGATTTACTTATTACCATGTCACTGATAATGATGCTTCTGCTCGAGCGCAGACGGGGCTAAGTGCGTGACTTTTGTCGAAGGGTAGAAACTACTTCGGCTGATTTTATAAAACTTTGTAGTTAGGTCACGCTTTCGAGTTTTGCAAAAACCGTGCAAAACTCCTGACATCTTTTAGGGCACACTCTTCTACTAAATCAAATTTTGTACTGAGTACAAAAATAAAGTATACTGACGTATTAAATCCAATCTTTTAAATCCTGGAGATACTATGTCAGTATTACCAACAGAACAATCTGCACAAAAACCTGATATACATAAACTCAGTGTAGGAACAAAACTAGCCTATGGCTTCGGAGACTTTGGCGTTGCCATGGTTTCAATGGTCAAAGGCTTTTTCCTTTTGAACTTCCTGATTAACATTGCTGGTTTACAACCCGGAAAAGCAGGGCTTATCCTCTTAATTGCTAAAATTTGGGATGCTGTCAACGACCCACTCATCGGTAGCTTGAGCGATAGAACTCGAACGCGCTGGGGCAGGCGCAGACCTTGGATTCTTATTGGCGCAATTCCTTTTGCCATAGCCTACTTTTTACAATTCTATGTACCAGATATGGGTGAAACTGCAAAGTTCATCTACTACATCATCATTGCTATCTTTTTAGACTTAGGTTTTTCAGCAGTAAACGTGCCCTATGCAGCACTAACACCTGAACTCAGCGAAGACGAAAAAGAACGTACATCGCTAAACATGTACCGCTTTAGCTTCTCAGTCATTGGTGGTCTACTCGCTGCTATTATCTATAATGTCCTTGTCAACCAAGTCTTTGCTGACAATCAAATACAAGGAAATATTGTTCAAGGCATTGTGATTGGCATAATTATCTTGATTTCACACTTTGTGGTCGTTGCCTTTACAAGAGAAAGAGATTCCAGAAACTTAAACGTTACTGAAGAAAACCAGTTATCTATTCTAGAAGGCATCAAAGTTGCACTACAAAGTAAACCCTTCATACATGTCCTCCTTATATACATGTTCTCATGGCTAGCCGTGCAGTTTGTTCAGTCTCTCCTACTCTTCTACTACCGTGATTATGTCGGTGGAAATCCTGCAAACTTTACCTTTGTCCTCATGGGTTTACAGCTTTCAATCTTTGCTTTCATCCTCTTTTGGGGTTGGATGGCACGCAAGATTGGTCGAAAAAATGTTTACTACATCGGCGTACCCTTTTGGATAGTTGTACAAGTTTGCTTATTCTTTGTGCAGCCTGGACAGATCACCTTGATGATGATTTTAGGCATCCTCGCTGGTGTTGGCGTTAGCCTTGCTTTCCTTATACCGTGGAGCCTGTTGCCAGATGTTGTGGATGATGATGAACTCAAAACAGGTCAAAGACGTGAAGGAATTTTTTACGGATTCTTTGTCTTTCTACAGAAGTTTGGTATAGCCATTGGTTTATTTGTACAAGGTTTAGTTTTACAGTGGTCTGGTTATATCACGGTCACAGATGGAACTTTGCCAGTTCAACCAGATTCAGCACTCATGGCAATTCGTATACTCACATCACTTGTACCAATTATATTTTTGATACTCAGTCTTATTGTGGTTTATAGAAACCCCATTGATGCTAAGAAACTAAAAGAAATTCAAGCACAGTTGGCTATAAAAAGGCAACAAAAACCAATTGTTTAATCACTAATCTAGCACCTAAAAATTCAACACAGAAGCGCTTACACGATTAGCTGCGAGAGCAGTTAATCGGCGAGCTTCGTAAACGAGTGTCTGTGCAAAACACACAGGTGTCTGTGAAAAACACACAGTAACCACTCAGTCTGTCCAGTTATTTCCTAGAAATGCTAACAGCTAACGAATCGGTCACATACTTTTGCCAAAATTGAGGGCAAAAGTATGTCATTAGTCTTTTTGAGCATGTTACTGTGTACCTACTTTGATACACAAGTACGAGCAACAAGCTATGCATCAACTAATATAACTTCACCATACTGAACGTTAGGATGAATCAAACATGGCCGATATCGCAACAAGAGAAGAATACGGATTAGAGTTTAGTCATATCCACTGGAATCTGAAAGCCCCTGCCCTATATGAAGAGGCAATCAAGCGAGGCGAAGCAAAGGTCAGTGCCAATGGTCCACTTATTGTTGATACAGGACAGTTTACAGGTCGTTCACCAAACGATAAGTTTATCGTTAAAGACGAATACACAGAAAATCTAGTTGATTGGGGTGCTGTTAATCAATCCATGGATTCAGATGCATTTGCCAATATGCATGCAGGTATACGAGCCTTTATGCAGGACCGTGATGTTTTTGTTCAAGATCTCTATGTAGGTAGTGATGAAGGCTATCAAATTCCTGTGCGTATCATCACGCAGTATGCATGGCACAGCTTATTTGCTCGGAACATGCTAATTCGCCAAGCGCCACCAGACAGTCCAGGTCTTTACACTGTTATTGATATGCCTGGCTTCAGGGCTAATCCAGATAGACACGGTAGTGCTACTAGCACCTGTGTTGCTATGAATCTCAAAGAACGACTTGTTTTAATAGCAAACACTGAATATGCAGGTGAAATTAAAAAATCGCTTTTTAGCATTATGAATTTTGAATTACCTTCTAAAGGTGTCATGCCAATGCACTGCTCTGCCAATCATGATGAAGACGGCAAGGTTGCAGTGTTCTTTGGTCTATCTGGCACAGGTAAAACAACTCTCTCCGCCGACCAATCACGCACACTCATTGGTGATGACGAACACGGTTGGTCAAATGCTGGTGTCTTTAACTTCGAAGGTGGCTGTTACGCAAAAATTATCAACATCACACCTGAATCTGAACCAGAAATTTATGCAACAACCCAGCGCTTTGGAACAATCTTAGAAAATATTGGTTTTGATGATGATACCCGTACCGCAGACTTTACAGACGCATCAAAAACAGAGAACACACGTGCAGCCTATCCAATCAGCCATATTCCAAATGCAAGTAAGACAGGGTTAGCTGGGCATCCTAGTGACATTATTTTTCTGACAGCAGATGCCTTTGGCGTACTGCCACCTATTAGTAAATTAACACGTGACCAAGCGCTCTACCACTTTTTAAGTGGTTACACCGCCAAGGTTGCAGGTACAGAGCGTGGCGTCACTGAACCTACTGCAACATTTAGTACCTGCTTTGGTGAACCCTTTTTGCCACTCAAACCTTCGAGCTATGCCGAATTGCTCGGTAGGAAAATTGATCAGCACGACGTGCGTGTATGGTTAGTGAATACAGGCTGGACAGGTGGCGCCTACGCTACTGGAGAGCGTATGAAATTGAGTTATACCCGTGCAATGCTCAAAGCTGCTATTGATGGTGAATTAGATGATGTACCAACTGAGCAGCACCCAATCTTTGGTCTGGAGATGCCCACCCATTGCCCAGGCGTTCCAAGCCATCTACTAAACCCACGAAATACTTGGCAAAATAAAAGTGCCTATGACAAACAAGCACTCGACTTAGCTAAGATGTTTAAAGAAAACTTTAACAAGTTTCAAAGCGACGTCAGCAAAGACATCATTTTGGCTGGTCCAAATTTAGAAACTATCTTGAACTGAACTAATTCTAACCATAAAAAAGGCTGAGCGACAAACTGTCACTCAGCCTTTTAACTGCTTTCTTTTCTAAAGATATTTACTTAGCTTACAAAAATATCTTTCGCTTTAAACTTAACAACTAGCAAATAGTAGAAAGCCAAACGAGATTTGCTTCTCGAGCCTTTCATTTTTTCACAGACATCTTTGATAGCTTTATCTAGTTTCTCGTCTGATTCTGTTCTACCAAGCTTCTTTTTCAAAAAGTTCTGACGAATACGCTTAAGTTCTTCAGGATCACCACAGGCAACAGACTCAGAATCTTTCTTACTTAGTACAAGTCTGTAAGTCTTTGTCATTGCTTCTAGCAATCCTTTATCCACTCGACTTGCATACTTAGCTACTGCTTCTTGGTGTTTCTCAATATTTGCCATACCTTAAGCTCCTTCAACTATTTTAGATTTCTTTTCGTCACTATACCATCTTTAGGAGATATGTAAATACTCCATGAAGAAAGAATGACTATTGGCTCACATTATTGACTCACATTATTGGCTCAAACACCTAAATCCTCTACAGCACCATCTATATTTTTGCTATACTCTAAGTATGGCTCGTCTAATAATACTTATCGGTATTTTACTAGTTATCTTAGGACTTGTATGGAACTATTTTCCTAAAGCAATCACTTGGTTTGGCAATCTACCTGGAGATATAAAAATCCAAAATGAAAACAGCCGAGTTTTTATTCCTTTTACATCGATGATTGTTGTGAGCATTGGTCTGAGCATTAGTCTTAGCATTGTCCTCAACCTTGCTAGTTGGGTCATGCGCCTTTTCAGATAAGTTTAATTTTGAATAAGCACCTTTGGTTTATACATGGCAACTTACAGCAGCCAAACGTTTGGAACACCTTTAGCTTAACTCACTCACCAGATTATATAGTTCACAAAGAGAATCTCTGGCTTAGCCAAGCAAAAGAGTTTAATAGCTGGGCAAAAGAGTTTTGTACTAAAGTATCTAGCTATTCCCCTTCAAAAAACCAGCATCACTTGATTGCATATTCACTTGGAGGACGTTTAGGATTCCACGCGCTTATCCAACACCCAGAACTTTGGACAACAGCAACCATTATTGCTTCTGACACAGGGTTGGAAAGTAAAGCGAGCAAAGAAAAGCAGCTTGCTTGGGATAGAAACTGGGCAGAGAAATTTCTTAAAGAGGACTGGGAAAGTTTAATTAGCGAATGGAACAAGCTAGCTATCTTTCAAGGTAGACCCAATCCAAGGTCACCTAAAGAAGAAGACTTTTCAAGAGAAGCAATTGCAAAATTATTCATTCAGTTTTCTAAAGGCAAACAAGATAATCTCTTACCTTTACTTACAAACAAGCAGCTCCCTCCTATTCACTATATTACAGGCATCGAAGATTTAAAATATTGTCAAAAGGCGAAAGATTTAGAAGACACAAATGAAGCTATTCAACACCATATTATTGACAATGCAGGGCACCGAGTACCTTGGGAAAATCCTGAGGCTTTTGAGAAACTATTAAAAAATATTTTAGCTGAGTTTTAGATGTTGGGGAAGCTCGAGCCGCTTAACTTTCCCCGAAGCGGTCATTGGAAAACTATCCGTCTCAAAATAACCTTTTGGTCGTTTATAACCCGCCAACTGCCCTTCACAAAGCTGACGCATATCTTTCTCGGCTTCATCCAAAGTCACCTTGTCATGCACTATGACCGCAGCAGCAACCTGCTGCCCCCACTCTGGATGTTCAAGTGCAAACACGACAACATCTTTTACTAATTGACTTTGTCGCAACACTGCCTCTACTTCAGCAGGATAAACATTCTCTCCACCTGACACTATCAAGTCACTACGACGTTGTTTAATAAATAAATCTCCATCAGCATCTAAATAGCCCATATCCCCTGTTGAGAACCACTCTTCTACATCTTTAGACTGTCCTAGATAACCTTCCATAACTGTTGGTCCACGCACTTGTACTTCACCAACTTTACTGGAGGCAACAGCAATACCTTGTTCATCAACAATTTTGACTTCGGTAAACATCAAAGGCTTACCAACCGTTTCAACTTTGTCATAACAAGCTTCAGGAAAAACGGTTGCCACCTGTGAACAGGCTTCACTCAGTCCGTAAGTCGCCACAACTTTGACACCTATATCTTGTGCCAGTTCTAGCAACTCTTGTGAAGCTGCAGCGCCACCTAACAGCACCAAACGTAAAGACACAGAAGGCTTAAAATCATCTTGATTCAAGATTCTATATAGCATAGTTGGTACTAAAGATACGATTGTCACAGAAGCTCTTACATCTTCAGAAAGCTCTCTAGTGACAGCTTGTAAATCAAATTTTGGATGAAGGGTCACGCTTGTACCATAAAGACAAGAACGCAAAAGGATACTTAAACCACCAACATGATAAAGCGGCATCGCACACAACCAATTGTCATTTGGCATAACACCTAACCGATAAGCAGAGGCATTTGCACTGAAATAAAAGTTTTTCAAGCTCAGACAAACGGCTTTTGGCTTTCCTGTTGTGCCTGATGTAAAGAGAATACAAAAGCGACTATCGAAGGATATATTGTTTTCAAATACAGGTAAGACCTCAGGAAATTTTTGTTCAAGCGTAAAACATAAGGTGCTTTCTACCGCCTTATCTTCTTTGAGTGTAGTTGATGTCAATAAAAGCGTTGCATCCGCTTGAGCTAATTGATACTCTAATTCTTCTTTGGTTAATCTAGTATTCAGTGGAAGCAACACAGCACCCAAACGCATCACAGCAAAGGTAATAGCAACATATTCAACTGAGTTACTTAAAAGAACCGCAACAACATCTCTTTTCTTAATGCCCAAAGCTTGTAAACGCCCTGCCCACAATGCGCTCTCTTGATTAAGCTGAGCGTAAGTATAGGTTTCAGATTGAAAATTTAAGAAAATCTTATTTGGATTTATCGTAGTTTGTGCAGCTAGCCAGTCTTTCATCTCATACCATACCTATAAAGACTGTATTTTGATTTGCTTGTGAAGCAGAAATGCGGCAACAGAAGAAGCTATGCAGATTAATATTAGACTGTTTTTTGCTTTAGTAATTTTCTCGAAAAATCCCCCGCTCGCTTCGCTCACCGCCCCCTTAATAAGGGGGCTCAGAATCACATAAAGAATCCCCCCCTTATT
>CALGZD010000326.1 GCA_937934635.1 uncultured Deinococcales bacterium | reverse complement strand
TTGCTTTTTGTTCTGAAATAGGCTTTGTAATAACCCTTGGTAAACTTTCGAGTAGTCGTTCTGCTTTTCGCTCAGATAGTTTAAGCGTGCGCTCTAAGGCTTTTAAAACCTTATCCTTTCTATCTCGTCTGTAATCGACTAACTCTACTACAAATCTAGACATAATAACCTTGCTCCTCCCAAAGAGTATGCGTTCTCCAAAACGCAGTCTCTTTCCTCGCAAAACACATGCTAGAGGATAAAGTTGCTCTGGCTATGAGATTATGATGTAGATTTGTAAGATAATCTTCAGATTTGAGACCTTCAGCTAACAAGTCGCTTACAGTCAGGTAACATTTCAGTAATTTTAGACCTTCAAATTAGCTAGAAATATCAAAGCATTCAGTATGCTTGCTTTACCCTAGTTGCTTTTAGATGCATTATCAACAAATTGACTAACCGTAGTTATGAGTGTTTTTAACCTGACAGGCTTGCTAATATAGGCATCAAAACCCAAATCAAGGAGTGCTTGTTCATCACCTGCCATAGCAAGAGCAGTTACAGCAATGACAGGGATGTGCTCGAGCCCCGTACTCTCTCGCAGATGCTTTAGCACCTCTTTTCCACTCATCTTAGGCATCTGCACATCTAAAAGAATTAAAGCTGGTTGAAGCTTCTCAGCTTGTTCAATGCCTTCTTTACCACTATTTGCAGTTTTCACCTTATAGTCTTGAGACAACAACATATCATGCAATAACCGTAAGTTTATTGCATTGTCATCTATAACTAAAATATCAGTTTTACTCATACTATCTTTTTAATCCTACTAACTTTTTAATCCTACTATCTAATGCTTCTTCCTTAAGCTGGCTCTAGAGGTAAGTGACTCTACAAGACATTCACTTCTATAGCTTGTTAAGTATAGCTTGTTAAGCTCCTGCCTAGAAACCAACCCTATAGATATATACAGATATATACGCATCAACCATATAATTTCACAGCATTAGACCTAAAGGAAATTATTCACGGGTGTTTTTCATCCTTTATAAGGCTACTTGCCATTAAACTATCATCAAAATAGCTTAATACTTTAAGATACCTTAATATTTTGCATTATGCCAAAGATATCGGTTTAGTCGTTCTACTGAATGCATAGTAATTTGCTGATTATTGCTACCCCTATTGTTACCACTATTGCTACCACTTAAAGACTTAACATCATCAAAGAAAATACTATCATCGAAAAAGGTCTTTAAGTCATCATCATCGGTCAACACCACAACTGTGCTTTGCTGACGAACATCATCAGCTAATGAAGCTGGCAGCTCTTCAATATTTTCTAACAAATCTGCAGCACTCATATCAGGCAATGCAAAATGACAAAGCAATAAATCTACCTGCTGCTGAGCAAGATGTTCAATTGCAGATTCACCGTCTTCACAAAAAAATAATTTGTGTTCCGAAGAACTGAGTAGTTTTTTTAAAGCATTATCTTCTTCTACATAATCGCTTTCACCAACGAGTAGAATATTTGCAGATTTAATCTCTCTATAAATTAAGCTTGAAACTTTTTCTAAGAAGCTCCTTGAATCAAATGGCGACTTCAAAACAGCATCAATACCATGCCCCAATCGCATCTCTGATAGTTGCATCTCTGCTCGTCCCATTTCTGATAATGCATCTTGACTTTCTTGACTTTCTTGACTTTCTTGACTATCCTGATCATCCTGACTGTGACTATCTTTATCATCTGAAGCAACCAACAGCACTGGACATCGCTGTTGACTCACTTTCAGAAATTCAGATACTTCTTTAGCAAGATTAGTACTTTTGTGAATCGCTTCATCAATAATGATTAAATCCACACGCTTTGGTCTTGATAACTGCTCGATTAACACAGCAGAATCATTCGTAGCTAACACTCGATAATCACTTTGTTTTAGCGCTTCAACACTTTCCTTTAATTGTTCTGAATCTGATACAACAACTACACCAGGTCGCAATCTCGTATTTGCAAAATCCGTAAATTCATCATGAAGTGCCACTTGGCTATGCCCAAAAGGCAAGGTAAAGGTAAAGATACTTCCTTTACCTGCTAAGCTTTCAACCCAGATTTCACCACCATGCAGTTGAACAAAACGCTTGCTCAAAACAAGACCCAGCCCTGTTCCCTCATGTACTTTAGTTAAAGAACTATCCAGTTGTGAGAACTCTTGAAAAAGTTTTTCCTGATCTTCAGAAGAAATACCAATACCCGTATCGTGAACTTGTACTTCTAAACTGTCATCTCGTTCAAATGCCTTAATAATAACTTTCCCCCCAGCGGGCGTAAACTTAACTGCATTGGAAATAAGATTAAACAGCACTTGCTTTACTTTTCGTCCATCTACAAAAAGAGCATCAAGATCATTTGGAATATTTGTTTCTACCTGAACATCTGCCTTGCGAGCACGCTCTTTCATAATGCCAATAACACTGTCTACTAGCTCAGAAAGATTGTGCCTATCTCTGTTGAGATCCATGTGACCAGCTTCAATTTTTGAAAGGTCAAGGATATCATTGATGAGTGAAAGTAGGTGATCGCCTGATTTATATATATCTTCTACATACTGACTCTGTTTATCATTTAGATCGCCAAAGAGTTCTTCTTTTAAAAGCTCAGCAAAACCTAAAATAGCAGTGAGTGGTGTTCTAAGCTCATGCGACATATTGGCAAGAAACTCACTCTTTAAGCGGTCGGCTCGAGCCAACTCTTTATTTTGCTGCTGAACTTCCTCTTGGCGCAAGCGCAAATTTTCTTGCAAATTCAAACGGGTAATCACTGTGCCCACTTGTGCAGCAAAAACCTCTGCCATACTCACAGCTTCATTGCCAAAAACATCTGCTCGTTCAAAGTTATCAAGTGTCAAATAAGCCTGAGTAATGCCGTTCACCTGAACAGGAATCGCAAGCGAATCCATCACGGCACGGTGTCTTCCACCAGCATTATCAGCTAGCAACGTAGAACTTTCGGAAGTCGCTAAAGTATCTAGCTCTTGATTAATACTAAAGTCCTGAAAACGACTAGGCTCACTATCACTGTAATGCAATGCAATGTCGTCAGCACTGAACGATAAGCTTTCCATCGACTCAAGTTGATAATTCACAACCGCTTCATAGTGATAACGACCATCTGGTTTTAAAAGCAAAAGGCTACTAGCTTGACTATCAGGAATAACATCAACAGCACGGTTCAACAATTTTTGATAAAAGTTTTGTTGGAAACCATGCTGCAAGCTCTCACTTACAAATTCAGAAAGACCCTGACGAAACTTTTGTTGGAGCTCGAGCTCCAAGGTCTTAGCTTCCAAAGCATCATTTTGCTCTTGAAGGTGTTGACTTGTTTTTAAAAGTTGCTGATCAACCAAGCTCATCTGCGCGGTAGGCATATTGCTAATCGATAAACGCTCACCACGCCTGAGCCTCCGAATATCTTGACTCAAACGATTAAAACCACTGCTAAGATCACTTCCTGATAGATGCAAACCATATAAAATACTAGCTATAGTGAACAATAAGCCAGCTAAAATAATCAGATTCAAAGCACGTTGACTAATCTTAAGAAGCCTTAAATGGTGCTCCCTATCAACCCGAATCGCTTCACTTAGGGCAGCAATACTCTCATGCAAGTTTGGAATTTCTGACCTTGCTATACGCAATTTATCTGATTCTTCAGTATTACCATTTGCAAGTGCCGTTACAAAGCCAAGATCCATGTCGATAGCTTTGGCAATATCATCTTGTAAGACCTCAAAATTTGAGTGGGAATGTAAAATTTCTCGAAGTGATGACTGAGCATCAATTATGGCGCTACCATCTAATTCAAAAGGCTCTGTACTAGGAGGACCTAAGAGAAAAGCCGTTGATTTGATAAAAGCCTCACTGACTTTTGTGGACAATTTACCAAGCTCAATGCTAGCCTCAGAGCTATCAAAAATATGACTTTCATGCTTGTTGAGATTACTAGAAACAGTAAAAAAAGCAATAGCGAATAAACAAAACACCACAAAAGGAAGAAAAAAGAGCACTTGCCGATTAATATCGAAAGGCAATTGTGGTTGTGATGCTAATATTGCTTTAAATGCTAATTGTATGCGTTCTCTCAGCGCTGAAAAGAATTGAGCCATATTACTGTAGTTTATCTGATTTTATGTAAATATGCTTGGGTGGGTGCGCTCTTAAATTAGACCTAGATTAGAAAATTGTAAACAATGCATCTTAATCAACGGCTATAACTAAATAACTAAGCAAACCTAACAGCAAATTACAAGAATAAAGCCAGAATAAAACATAAGAATAAAACACAAGAATAAAACAGAGCTAATAATCATGTTGAAAATCAATTTATATACTATATACCGAAGTATTGCAGGCGAACGCTCAGTTAGCTTGGATATCAAAGAAGGCTCGAGCCTCTCCCAAGTTCTCACGCAACTCTTTGCCCTACACCCCAAACTAGAACAAGAATTCCTAGATGAACACGGCGCTATTCGTGAACATGTGAGTATGTTCATCGCTGGAAAAGAAGTCTATGGTACTGATGGTTTAGAGACACAATTAAGTAATAGCGACATCATAGATATCATCCCTCCTGTTGAAGGAGGTTAGTTGAAGGGGTTAAGTTAACTTCGTACCTCAATCAGGTCAAGCATGGACAACTCAAGATAATGACTAGTACAGAATTAGCTAGTACAGAACCTGAATGCAGAACTTGACTATCGTCATAACAAGCTTTGGACTACAAGCTTTGGACTACACTCTTTGAACTACAAGCTTTGGACTACATCCTTTAGACTACACCTATAGATTAGGGCTACAAATCATCTAGATTAGAGCTACAAATCATCCCAAAAACACCAATTCCTATCTGGTATCTATCCCACTCAAATAAAACGTGCCATGATGATGGCTATGAAACCTGCTGATACTGGCATAATAGGCGTCCTCGCTCTGCAAGGTGCTTTCCGTGAACATCGTCAAGCCTTAGAACGCTTAGGCGCAACCGTGCGTGAAGTGCGTTTACCAGAAGAATTAGATGGGCTTGCAGCACTCATCATTCCAGGTGGCGAATCTACCACCATGATTAAACTCATGGCACCCTATGGCTTTGATAAGGCGTTACCAAAATTTGCTAAAACTGGCGCAGCAATTTGGGGAACATGTGCTGGTGCTATTCTCATTGCAAAAGATATTGATGGCTTTCCAGAACAGTACCGCATGTCACTCATTGATATAACTGTTGCTAGACATGCCTACGGTAGACAGGTCGCTAGTTTTGAAACGGATATAGCTAGCGCATCGCTAGAAGATGACTTCCACGCTATCTTCATCCG
>CALGZD010000325.1 GCA_937934635.1 uncultured Deinococcales bacterium | reverse complement strand
CGTCTAACAGAACTTAACGCTCAACTCCAAGAGAAGGTTGCTGCACTCATGCAAGCAAGTGCAGCCGCTGGTCAAGCAGATGGTCAAGCAAGTGGTGGTGCGCCTGAATATGGTGTTAGCCAAGACGAGACTGCTAGCGCTGAAGAAAACGACGATGACGTTATAGATGCGGATTTTAAACCAGCAGGTTAAGTCTTAAATCCCCCTCAGGAATCCCCCTCAATCCCCCTTTAAAAAAGGGGGAAGTAAAAAAGGGGGAGTTAGAGGGGATTCTTTTTGGAGTTATAAATAAAATGTCAGAACAAGACAAAATAGAAAATACAGAAAATCAAGTAATGGATACTGCAGATATTGCAGAAGACCTGATTGATGAAACTACAGAAACAGCAACTGAAGCAGCAGAAGCCTCAGGTGGCGATAGTGAAATTGATATTCTTCGCAATGAACTCGCTGCTGCAACTACCGCACTCGCTGCTGCCAAAGACGAGGCAGCAGAAGCAGTCTCTGCAAAAATGCGTGCATTGGCAGAAGTGCAGACGGTTAAACGTCGTACAGCGCAGGAGCATCTTCTTGCTAGACAAAAAGGTGTAGATAGCGTTATCTTAGCGGTTCTTCCTGGCTATGATGATCTTGGTCGTGCTATTACCTCAGCGGGTGAAGACCCTACATCAATCTTGCCAGGTATTGAAAAAGTACGTGAAGGTATCAAGCGTAACCTTGAAAATATTGGCATTGTGGAAATGGGTTTAGAAGGCGAAGACTTTGACCCACAGTTTCATGAAGCACTAACCACCATGCCAACCGATGACCCAGAGCTTAAAGGCAAAATTGCTCAAGTTTTTGAATCAGGTTTTATGAAAGATGACCGTGTGGTTCGAATCGCTAGAGTAGTTGTTTACCAAGATTGAAAGAACCCAGCTAGGTTTTGGGTGGCGAATGTGCAAGCCAAGCTGAAAATATTTCTGAGACCTGTAATGGGTATTTTTCAAAGAAAGAAAAATTAAATTTCACCAATGAGGAGGTGACACTATCGCAGGATATAAAGATTATTACCAAGTACTTGGCGTAAGCAAAAGTGCTGATAAAAAAGAAATTAAGTCTGCTTTTCGTAAGCTAGCTGCAAAGTACCATCCAGATAAAAATCCGGGTGATGAAGCGGCCGAAGAAAAATTTAAAGAAATCAACGAAGCCTATACGGTTTTAAGTGATGAAGAAAAACGTAAGTACTACGATGCTTATGGAACTGCTGATGGTCGTTCACCTTTTGGTGGGGGTGGCTTTCCGGGTGGTGCTGCTGGTGGCGCTGGCGGGTTTGGCTTTGATCCAAATCAAGGCGACTTTAGTGACTTCTTTAGAACGCTTTTTGGTAGTGGCGCTGCTACTGGCGGTATGGGTGATCCATTTGGCGGTGGTTATGGGCAAGGTGGTTACGGGCAGGGCGGTTATGGGCAGGGTGGTTATGGGCAAAGACAGCCTCCACAACCGCCTGCACCAAAACGGTTAGATGCAACTATCAAGGTAAGTTTAGAAGAGGCTTATCATGGGGGTAAAACCACTATTTCGGTAGGTGGTAATCGGATAGATGTAGGGATACCTGCGGGCTCTCGTCATGGGTCTAAGTTGAGGCTTAAAGGGCAGGCACCGAGTGGTGGAGATATTTATTTGAAGTTAGAATTGACTCCCCATACTCTTTACACCTTAGAGGGCGATAACCTTCGTGTAACTGTGGATGTACCAGACTATGTTGCAGTCCTTGGTGGTAAAGTAGAAGTGCCAACCTTTGAAGGTCCAATCGAAATGAATCTACCAGCAGGTACCCAATCAGGCAGAACTCTGCGCTTAAAAGGTCAAGGCTGGTTCAAAAAAGATGGCACTCGTGGTGATGGCTATGCAAAAGTCCGTGTTATGATTCCAAAATCTGTAACCGAAGAACAACGTGCGCTTTACGAACAGCTACAAGCTTTAAACACCTCAGATAAGGCGACAGATAAGGCGACGGAAGATACAGAAACAGATACAACTATAGATGCCTAACTCTAGTTGTCTAAAGTGTCTTAAACTGTACCGTACAAAATTTTTAAAGGAGCTAAACTATAGCTATGGCAACTATCAAAACAACCACTGTACATCACTTAACTGGCAAACGCTTTGTAGGCATCACACCTGACAGCCAAACTGTCATGATTGATGGTGAAGCTACAGCAAAAACTGGTATGAACCCAATGGAATTATTGCTAAATGCAGTAGGTTCCTGTGCAGCTTTTGATGTAGTTGAAATGCTCAAAAAACGCAAGCTAGATATTAATAGCTACGCTATAGAACTAGAAGGTGAACGTGCAGACGGTACACCTGCTTACTACACCAAAATCCATGCTAAGCACATTTTTGATGTACCGGGTTTAGACGAAAAAATCGCAACTCGTTTTGTTGATTTGAGTATGAATAAATATTGCTCAGTTGCTAGTAGCTTGAGTGCTGAGATTAGTTTTGAGGTAGTGCTTAACAGTAGTGAGGATTCAGTAGAAGAGTAATTTATGGATAAGGCAATTAAAGTTCAATCCCCCCTAGCCCCCCGTGATAAGGGGGGGATTTTACTTAGTAAAGGGGGAATCTAGTGTTCACTAAAGACCAACTAGACCGCTATGCTCGGCATATCATACTGCCCGGAGTTGGTGCTGCTGGTCAGCAAAAATTACTCAATGCTAAAGTTTTAGTCATTGGCGCAGGTGGACTTGGTTCACCTGTTTTGCTTTATTTGGCAGCAGCAGGTGTGGGTGCAAGTTCTGAAGGTACACTTGGTATTTGTGATTTTGATGTGGTTGATACAAGTAACCTGCAACGGCAAATCATTCATGCGAACTCAACGGTTGATACAGCGAAAACTGAATCTGCGAAGGCTCGGCTTGAAGATCTAAACCCTGATAGTAATATCAAAATTCATGAGGCTGCGCTTGATACGAGTAATGCTCGAGCAATTATTCGAGACTATGACCTAGTCATTGATGGTAGTGATAACTTTGCAACACGCTATCTTGTGAATGATGCTTGTGTACTAGAACAGAAGCCTCTAGTTTATGGTGCAATGTCACAGTTTGAAGGGCAAGTGAGTCTTTTTCATGCATCTACCCATGAAGGTGAACAAGGTCCATGTTACCGCTGTTTATATGCCAAACCACCGCCAGCAGGAACGGTTCGTAGCTGTGCGGAGGCGGGTGTTTTTGGTGCATTGCCTGGGGTTATTGGTAGTTTGATGGCTGTTGAAGCCATTAAGCATATTGCAGGTTTAGGCGAGAGTATTGCAGGAAAGCTTTTACACTACGATGCGCTTTATAGTGAATTTAGAGAAGTGCAAATCAGACGCAAGACAGATTGTGTAATTTGTGGAGATGAGCCTTCGCAAACTGGTTTGATTGATTACGAAAACTTTTGTAGCTAGCCAAACGTTACTTCGTTATTAGGCTGCATCATCATTCAAAAATTTATCTCGCTCAATGCCATCACCAACGTAGGCTGGGCGCTTGAGTAGGTATTCTTCAATCAAAATTTTCCCAAGTGCGAGCATAGGTACAGCAAGCAATGCACCAACTAAACCAAACATGCCAGCACCTGCAAGTATGCCAAGAAGTACTGTCACAGGGTGTAAATCTGTAGACTTTGAAAGAATCATTGGTGCAAGTACATTACCTTCGATTTGGTTAGCGGCTATAAATACAATTGCTGCTCCCAAGGCTGTCCACGGACTCACTGTAAAGCCAAGTAATACTGCTGGTATGACCCCGATGATAGGACCAAGATAGGGCACGATGTTAAAGAGTGCTGCTAAAAAGCTAATTGGCAATGCAGAGGGTACACCGATTAAAGAAAGACCAATCCAAACAAGTACACCAAGTGCCGAAGTAATTAATAGCTGTCCACGTATGTAACCGCCAATAGCGGTATCTGCTTTTTGGGTAATGTCTTCATATAAAGGCTTGTAACGAAGGGGAACAAAACGTTTGAAGTTTGCAGTAAATTTTGGATAGTCATAAAGAAAATAGGCACTTGTTAATAGAATAAGAATAACCTGAGCAGTAACAGAAGCGACTTTGGTTAATCCAGAAACCAAAAAGGAACTACTGCCATTTAGAATATTTTCCATAAGACTGTTGAGTCGAGTAAGAACATCTTCTAAAAAACCTGTGACAGTTGTTTCAATACCTTTAACTAAGTTCTCGCTATTTCCCTCTGATAAGCCAAAACGTTGATTAAAAACGTCTGGCAAATAGTCACCCAAACCTCCCACACGACTGTATGCTCGCTCGATCCAAGGTGTGATTGCTTCAACACCTTGAGGGATTCTTTCAACAAGTGGACCTGTTTCTCTAACAACTTGCGTTATGAGCCCTGATCCAAAAACCATCAAGATAATGAGCTGGATGTAAACAATAATTACGGAAAAAGCTCTAGAAATCCTTAAACGACCTAACAAATTCACAAGTGGATTGAGTACATAAGCAACAGTAAAACCAAGCACTGCTACCTGAAGTGCAAACATATAACCTGTACGAAAACGCCATAGTACATAAAGCGTGAAAAGCGTAAGGACAATATAAATAACTGCACGAACCCAAGGGTTACGCCAAATGATTTCTAAAGCTGTGACATCTCGAAATTGGGGCATAGGTAGATAACTTTCTTACAAAAATAAAGATTTTTAAAGAATAATGCTTACTATATAATACTGTTAAGATATGTGCTGCTCATCCTACCTTTGGAGTATTTTTTTACTCTAAAGCTGCTATTCCAAAGCTGCTATTCTAAAGCTGCTATTCTAAAGCTTCAAATGCTGCTGGACGTTTTAGGACATGTGGATACCATTTACCACCTCGAAAAAATGGTGATATGACCGCTGCTGCTCTGCCTGTTATGGATATAAAAGGTACAGGACCATAGTGGCGGGAATCGCCACTGCGGGTTCGGTTATCTCCCATGATGTAGTACTCTTTTGGCGCTAGGGTGGTGGCGTTGTGTGAGCTCGAGCCCAGACTAATCCCCCCGTCAGTTATAAAAGATTGATCCAGCGCCTGCCCATTAACAAAAACCTGTCCACCCGTAATTGCAACCGTATCACCAGGCACACCAATTACCCGTTTCACAACCAGCGACCTACGCCCCTGACGAAAAGGAGAATCTGCCTTTTCCCGAACAACCACAATATCTCCACGCTTATACGGTCCCATAATCCCCGCACGACGCAACCACGTTTCATACTTAGGTACAAAAAACCTATCTCCTGTAAGCACAGCAATCATTGCCGAGCCAGAACCACCAACCAAAGTTGGCTGCATTGACGTACCCATCACCCCAACGGTAGTAAAAACAAAGGTAATGATAATAAATGCAATAACAAATGCTTTTGCATAAGAGATGATTTCTTTAACCCAGATATTGTCCATTATTCTTAATGTGACCTTTCAATCGTAGTAGAAATATAAAATATACGAACTAGTACAGCAATAATAGTAAATCCAATAGTCAATTTAATGTTCAAACACAAGTCAAATCTCAATCTTATTGATAGGGAAGCCTTGGTTTTGATTTTTAGCCCCTTTATTAATCCTTTTGCAAAGGGGGGCGGTGAGCGAAGCGAGCGGGGGATTCGTCGCAATGCGTAGTACAGTAAAAATCAGTAGAAATACTAATTTTTTACCACAGCAGTAAAGCATCATCCATTTTTTGGATGATGCATCCATATTACACAACATTTATAGCAAAAATATGTTGATATTGCCCTTTTGCCACTACATACCAGCCTTAAGACAGCTTTTCAGTTCCACCCTTTGAAAAAGGGGGGCTAGGGGGGATTCTGCTTTTAACGAGTTGCAAAACTAAAAAATTGTACCGAGTACAAAATTATCAAAAGTGCTAGACTATCCTCATGAATAACTCGAATCTTCCTCCCGTCGTATTAGTCGATGGCGTCCGAACCCCTTTTAGGCGTTCTGGCACAGACTACATGGATGCAGTTTCCTACGACCTTGCCCGTTCTGCACTAAAAGCTCTTCTTAGCCGAACAGGCATTGACCCTGCAACTGTTGACCGTGTGATTATGGGAACCGTTGCACAAAACGTATCTACAAGCAATGTTGCACGTGATGCAGCCCTAGCAGCAGGCTTTCCAAACACCGTCGCAGCACATACCGTGACACAAGCTTGTATATCTGCAAATCAAGCAATTACTTCTGGCATAGAAGCGATTCAAACAGGCAATGCCGACATTGTGATTGCAGGTGGCACAGAAGTACTTAGCGATGTGCCGATTGGCTTCAAAAAAGAAGTTCGCAAAAAGTTCTTTGAAACTCGCAAATACAAAAACCCTCTTGACTACCGTAAATTTCTTCAAGGTCTCAAACCAAAAGATTTAGCACCAGTTGCCCCAGCAATCGCTGAATTCTCAACTGGTGAGAGCATGGGGCAAAGTGCTGATAAGCTGGCTGCTATGTTTGGTGTGAGTAGAGAACAATCAGATGAATATGCTTTGCGTTCTCAGCAAAATGCAGCCAAGGCAACCGCAGACGGTAAGCTCACGGATATTGCACCAACTGCGCTTGCGCCAAAATTTAAATCGCTCGATAGCGACAACACTATCCGTGAAAGCAGTATGGAAAAGATGGCGTCACTCAAACCTGTATTTTCTAAACCATTCGGCACAGTCACCGCTGGCAATGCATCACCCCTAACTGATGGTGCATCTGCAACTTTGATTATGCGAGAAGATGTTGCACTTGCAAATGGCTACACACCAAAAGCTTATTTAAGAAACTATACTTACGTAGCACAAGACCCACTCA